>NZ_CAJPGY010000015.1:0-198508 GCF_905339915.1 Burkholderia sp. BCC1985 | reverse complement strand
GGAACCCCCGCCCGAAAGGCGGGGGTTTTTGCATTGGCGCGGCGGAAATATGCGGTGCGCCTGGCGTGGGTTGCAGCTCGTGCTGAAAGGCTACATGGCAGCGGGCCTGAGTGGCCGGCCCGCTGCGATTGCAGCACGATCGTCCCTTGTCACAGTTACTAACGGTGCAGAGTATCGGGCACCGAGCTACCTAGACGGATGGTGACTTGCGACGCCCACCCTGGGCAATACACCGATCACATCGGCGTGATGATGAGTCGCTGGTGCTCGACAGTAATCCGAACGCGTTCTCCTGCCTCGAATCCCGCGTCCTCAAGCCATACGCCCGCCAATTTGATCCACGGGTAATACGTTGTGTTCAGTTTCCGGTGTGCTCTGATGGCGCGGAGGACTCTAGACAAGGAGTGATGGCGTGCTGACTCTTGAATCTTGACGAAGCGTTCCGTTACGGCGGGGCGTGACTTATGATTGGCGTTAGCCATTTCCGACTCCTGCTGTGAGTTGGTTGTGGTCAGCGGGTCGTGTGGGTGGCAGCCCATGCGGCCCGCGCTTTCTTGCGGTGATGCAGGTTCAGTTTAGAAGATGGACCCTCGTTGAGGGAGCTAGCCGAACGGGATAGCGGTCCCCGAAGATAGCTCCTCGACCGAGGTCCGCAGCTAACCAAATCTCGTTTCGCGTCAAAGGAAATCAGCTCGGCGTTGGTGCTGCCGTTTATTGTGCGGCGGAAGCCGGCAAAGCATCGACTGATTGCGAGAGCTTGCTGCGGCTTTTTGGGGTCGATTGGATAGACGTCAGGATGTGGGTGAGGTCGTCAGAGTTTGCAGTGCTTTCGCAGTGACGAAAGCACGCTACTCGGGGACTCGTATGTGCGTAAGCAGTTGAGCAGGGTGCAGCTGCAGCCAGGTTGTCGCTCGGGAGGTTGGGGTGACCGCAGATCCCGTAGCTTCGCCTCCTGAGCCATCAGCATTCCACGAATAATTTTGCCGGGCGATCTCCTTTCTCTGGTTGATTGTCCCTGACAACATCGAGACACGTCGCAAAGAGCTTTTTCAGCGGTTCACTTCACTTCCCTTTCTCGCAGTATGACGGCCAGCTCCTCGCTGAGGTGCCGCTTGATGCGGCCAACACCGCCTTCCGGGATGGGTAGGTCGTTGTAGATGGCGTGGACTGTTTGAGGGATATCAACCTCAAGCACGCGGATCACTATCTCTTCCTCTCCTGGATGAACCCACCTGATTGTCCGCTTGTCTTCATCTGGTAATGCCGACTCGATATCAAGTTTTGGTGCAATCACGAACGCTAAAACGTGACGCCCAAGCGCGAGTTGTTTTGCTCGCTGCGCGTAGAACAAAGTTTGATAGATGTCGTTCTCGGATAATCGGTTTTCCTTCGAAAATCGTTTCTGGGACGGTGCGAAGACGTAGCGAGGCTTATACTTTGCATCAACCACTGCCAAAGGCCTTCCCTTGTGCATCAATAAGTAGTCCGGTCGAGTGGTTTGATAAACCTGTCCAGAACCGTCTAGGAGAGCATCTTTCTCACTGAACTGATATTCGATTGCGATAGGTATGTCAGAGAAAGCCTCGCTCATTAGACGCAAGATGAATCGTTCAAATATGAGGGAAAGATCAAATTCCAAACATTGAAAATCGGCCTCTCTACCACCAAACAAATCTTCCGGTGCAAAACCGAACATTAGCATCCGACAAAGCGCTAGGACGAGGCGGTAAGGTTCGGTCAGCCGGTTTATTTTCTTTTCAGCAGCTTCAAGATCCTGTAAGCGGATATGTTGTTCTGACGCTATCGATGCCCATGCGAATCTTAGTTTACTCAGACGCTGGTGCAGACGAGCATCGATTTTTAATCTTTGGGCTGTTTCTAGTCCCGCAAGAACCACGCGATTCAGTAGATTGTCTTGAGAGATTTCTGGAAACGTGCACGGAATTCCGACCGACGCAGGCTTCGAAAAGAAGCGACTCCAATCGATACCTCCGCGAATTCCAATTACCTTTTCGTGTTTGACTTGATAAGTACGTGCTAGATATCGCTGTGCGAGGTCTTCGCAGGCGCTCGCCATCAACGTCGCAGCCAGCACGTCAAAGTCGACATGCGCGTCAGCCAGGGCCAGTGTTATGGGGCTAGTTTCATGGTGAGCGAATTTTTTAATTGAAACGCCCAATGAATAAAGAAAAAAAATTGTGAAATCACGTGCGGGCATGTCCGGCACGACAGAGAAAACGATGCTTCCGAGGCGTACACGTCCGATTTTGTGCGGTTGACGTCGACGAACCCGATAGCATGCTGCTTCGCCTTCATAGCGCCAGTCCAACAACCGGCGCAGCCTGACTTCATCTTCAGTGCCCAATGATAGTGGATTGAACGCGTGAACCAGTACCCCACGACCGTCGACGACAATTGTCTGCATTCAGCCTTAAATTTTGAGAAAATTGTAAATTAAGAGTCCTACTGATTTGTGCCATCGGCCTGACTAGGCGACCCGACCGCATCTTCATTCGACGCAACTACATCGTCGGCCCCAAGTGCCGAAGTGTCTTGCAATATTACAGGTAGGCCCAATAGGGACCGCAGCCCCGCTAAGAAGTCGGCCTCCCCGAGATTGAGCAAGCGTCCGTCTGACGAAACGAGTGGCCCCAGCACTTCTGAGACTCTTGACCGATCGGAGAAGCAATAGTCCACAACAAGTGGGTGAATGTCGAATTGAAATTTGCTTCTCAGGACAGCAACAGGCGAAGCAGCATCATCGCGAACTCGAAAGAGTGCGTGTCCGATAGCTCTATCCGGCTCAACTCCAACCTTTTGTAACCTGCGGTTTATCTCATTCATCACCGAGGCTATTTCTACACCGCCGACTTTGGTACTCCATCCTGCAATCTTGCCGAAAACAGAATCATCTGGAACAAATTCAATAAATGCGAATCTCCGACGTAATGCCACGTCCAGCAGGCTAACGCTTCTGTCGGCGGTGTTCATGGTGCCAAGTACGTAGAGATTCTCTGGTATAGATCTCGGATTCTTCGGATCCTGAGCCAGCCGGAACGGTACGTTACGTTTATCGGCTTCGATAAACGTTATTAGTTCGCCGAAGACCCGGGCCGTATCAGCACGATTGATCTCGTCGATCAGCAAAAGTGTTGGCGTTCCTCCTTCCGCCACCGCACAGGCTTCCAACAGTGCGCCGAGTTGTGGCACAAAAGTCGTTCCCTTCGTTTCCCTGTCAGGGCGCCAGCCCCAAACGAAATCTTCGTAGCTGTATGACGGATGGAACGTGAGAGAAACCACGCTTTCATCTCCGTGCCTGCTGCGCCAAAATTCCGCGATGGTCTGGGCAGCGTAAGTCTTTCCTGTTCCCGGTGGCCCGAACATGATTACGTTCTTGCGCTCTATGAGAATTCCGAGGTGCGGTGGACAAGGAGAGTCACCGGCGAACAGCTGACCTCTATATTCGTCAAGTATGCTGAGGCAGAGCACCTTGATATCGTCAGGAATGGCCACTGTGTCCGTGGCTGTTGAGGTGAGTGGTATTTTCCAAGTCGCGAGTCCTGCCTCGGCAGCTTCTCGCGAAGTGGCTTGAGCAAGCAACATCGCAATGAGGAATATCCGCCGCGCACGACCGCGAGCAGCGCTTGATTCTATCGCGCCGGCGATCCGATCAAATCCGTCCAACGCTGGGTCGCCGGCACCGACCATCGTTGAGAGTTTCGTGCGTAATGCGACAGCGTCCCAAGTCGGGAATACCGGTGAAAAGCCATCAAGCTGATCTATCGGTGAGAATCCATCAATCCGCCTCGAAAAATAGGTGAGAAGATACAGCGCACGCAAGTTGTCCAACAACGCATCGGCCCCATACCTCTCACATTTATCTTTCCAAAAGTCCGCAATCCCGAGATAGTGCGGTTCGCCGGAGGAGAGGGCGCAACAAACCAAGAGCAGTTGACGTGGCAGCTCGTTAGTGTAAGTGCCGTCCGCGACGTTAAATTTTTGCCATGACTCCAACACCTCTTCGCCGAGAGGCGAGAGGCGCGTTTCACCGGTTGAAACTAGCTTTGCTGCCCGTAGGTCGGTTACACGCTGAGCTGCAACGGATGCCCCCGATTTTAGCGACGCTAATGCTTGCGTGACATCATCCAAGTCCCGCATTGAGGTCGCAAACGGATCACCGGGTACTTGGGGGGTGTACCGTGCTTCAACAACGGAACGCAACCAGTCAATGAAAGGTTGGCCAACCAAAGGATCAAACCACAGCATATGTGCTCTCTTCCTTACCGTTCTTATGCTCAATATTTCTCTTCTTTTTGGCGACAAACAAATATTCCGTCAATTGCAGCGCCTTATGACCTCCATAACTTTGATAGTTAAGGCGGTCTACTGGGAAAAATTGCACCGAATCACTTTCAAAAAGGTCTCCGGAAAAGAAGGCCTCCAAGCGTTCGCGTCCTTGGTCGTCCGTTCCTGATTTGAAATCATGCCAGTGATTTTTTCCGTTGAAGTAGCTCAGAATCACATGCTCGCAATCGGCGTTGCGAATCAAACGCTCCAGCGATGGCAAAAATCCCGTCGCGCTGCAAAACGTAGAGCTAAAATCAGATTCCATGTTTTGCCCGCGAACATATTTTATATTTGAAAAATACGAATCTAGATCCTCGATTTCAGGATAGGCTGCAATCAAGTTGGGTAGGAAGTAATAAGCTGTATATTGCCTGAAATTATAAGGTGGATCTAAATATAAAACGGAATGTGCTGGAATTTCCCCTACGAAATCAAGACTGTCACGTCCTTTGCCAATTACTTCTGCGGCGGGCCCGGTAACGATGTCCTTCAGTTCCGGTAGAATCGCGGAGATCGGTTTAAGTGCGCGAGGATCGTAGAAATTTCTAGGGAAATCATGATAAGTTCCCTGGATATTTGATACGCGCTCGACTGCATCGAGAAGGCACGATGTAAGGAGGCAGCGTGCGCGGTTACTGATTCTGCCGGTCCGGAACCATACTCGCAAGCGAGTCATCGCGCGATCTAAAGCTATCGCATTTTCGGTCGATAGGAAGCGACGGCGGCCGCTTGATCCCCGACTGCTGGTAAAGGCACTTTTGGGTCCGGCCTCGCAGTAATGGTCGAAGAAATCGGTGCGAATATCCTTGGTAGATATTTCGCGATAACCGTAATTGCTAAACATCGTGGCGATCAAGATTTTCCAATCTTGAACGAGTGAATGATCGACGCACAAGTCGGGATCGTAAGGTGGTTCCGTTCCCATATCGAGTCGGGTCTGTTGGGCCAGATCTCGCCTAACCTTACCGCTTCCAATTAAGTCAGCGAAATTGATCTCTGGAAGTCCGGTATTGGCAAGATACGTTACCCCGTACACCCACGAAAGCAAGTTAATGTCATTCGAAGAAACGCGATATCCCGAGCGCCTGAGCGCAACGCTCACAGCTAAGGAGCCGGCAAAAGCGTCACAGACGTGACTGCCAAGTGGACAAAGTTCACTGACAAGCCGCACAATTTCGCCAGTGAGGGACGTTTTATTTCCCAAATATCTTTGTAGCATTACGCCTCGCACATGATTAGAATCTCGGGGTCATTTCGGTGCGCATTGCTATAAGCAGTTGCATTAAATTGCCGGTAGACGTGGTCGTGCAATGATATCCGGGTTTTTTTTACCCCGTAACTTGCATTGCAGAGGCTAATCAATTCGTCCAGCCCAATCATTCGAGCGTTTCCGGTGGAACGTTCACCGGAAGACGAGTAGCTCATTACGAGTGATGCTCCGCTGTCCTTCGCCGCTGTAATCAATTCAGCAAATGCCGATTTTGCTTTGGATTTGGAAGAAAAATCGGATTTATAACGATCCTCGTTGTATATTCCAGTGGTAACCTTTCCGCCAATCATTTGTAGCTTGGGGACCCGATAATCGGCTACGACTTCTAATATATGATAGAAGCGAGAATATTGCTGCGCGGTATAGGGCGGATCCGCATAAATTAACTTGGGGCGAGACGATCGAATGGTGTTATAGACGTCTTCGACTGGAGCTGCAATAGCGATATGCTGGTTCGGCGTGTTCGAACTGGCAGCATCGACGTTCCGTGCAGCATCTAGAAATGCGGCGGCGATATCTATGCGCCTGTCGGAGGACAGGCGTGAGTGATAAAATCCCGGATTCGCATTTTGCAGTTTGCCAAGCGGCTGTGCGAAATGTTTGCCCGCCGAGCAAACAGCTTTCGACATCGCAGAGTATAAGGAAGTTAACAGGCCTGCCCGCACCCATTCAGAGACTCTACTTGACGCACGCTCGATTTCATTTCTGATGTAATCGCAGCAAAGGGCTTGATATAAGCCGAAATACGTCCCTGCGTAATAAGAAGCAACGATGGGGACGCTATCAAATCCGAGTTTGCCTTCTTGCTTCTCGGCGTCAGCAAGCCAAACGATGCCAGTAGGATTTCTCCATGCCTGCGGTAGACGAGCGTAAAAATGGGCGAGTTCCGCTGTAGGGCCATGGGAAAGGGCCTTCGATTCCTGCTCAAGGAACGCCGATATCTCCTTCGGAAAAGTGACGTTTTTCAGCGCCTGAACGATCTCAGCAGCGACTGCCGTGCATGAGTCGTCGTTCGAGCTTTTTCCCACTCCCAGCATGGCACCGGCGAGGTGCTGACAGAACAGTAGCGCGTCGACGGAGCGGACAGAGGCTCCGCTGCGCGCGAACGCCTGTGAGACAACGCTGGATCCCGAGAACAGGTCGAAGACGGCGTCGTCAGGTCCAAAGAGGTCACCCGTTGCTTGAAGAAGCGTCGGTAGTGAACGGAGCTTGCTACCAAGGTACTGAATTGGGCGAAAGACAGGGGGCGGTGCGTTGTCCAAGTCTGCCGAAACCGAGTCGGAAGCGCCGCACAAGGAGGTTTTTGATTCGAACATGAGTACGCGTTGTGGGAAGGGGCGAGAGCAGACGGTCCCTTCTCAATGGACATAGTTCCCAGCGATTCTACAGATTGCGTGCTCGCAGACCTAATGTTCTGTGTGCTGTCAGGAGCAGTTGGTGAAGCCTCAATTAGGGACGCATGAGCGAGCGAGGCAAGTCGCCCGAGCAAGGGGAAGTCGAGCTGCCGTGTTCGGCCCCAATGTGGCTGCTGCTCTTACTTCAGCGAGCTTTCTCAGGAGGCTTTCTATGCGCAAATATGCGCCGCGCTGACCGGTGCAGACCGTTTCAGATTCTTTGCGAAAGATTGCGATCGCTTTCGGCAGATTTCCGGCAAAGGCCCGGTTTTCGAGGCCTGCACGCATGCGCTACGGACGGAAAAAGCACCGCGATCGCTCACAAGTGCGTGATTTTCAAATAAAAATTCAGTGGTGGAGTGCGGGTGACTCGAACACTCGACCTACGTATTGAGGGGCGCAGGTCGAGCTGATGCACGAATCGCACAGGCTCTGATGATCTACAGCAGCCTAAGCGTCAAACGTCAATATTCCCCGCCCGCAACGCATTGCTCTCGATAAACGCCCGCCGCGGCTCGACATCATCCCCCATGAGGGTAGTAAAGATCCCATCCGCAGCAATCGCGTCTTCGATCTGCACACGCAGCAGACGCCGCACCGCCGGATCCATCGTCGTTTCCCACAGCTGCTCGGGGTTCATCTCGCCGAGGCCCTTATAGCGTTGCTTCGACACGTTCCGCTCAGCATCAGCAAGCAGCCACTTCATCGCGCTCTTGAAGTCCGCCACGGCCATGCTGCGCTCACCGCGCTTGATGACCGCACCTTCCCCGATGAGCCCCTTGAACGTATTCGCAGTGGTCACGAGCTGCTGATAATCCGCCGTGTGCTGGAATTCCTGGTCGATGACCGAAACCCGCACGTTGCCGTGATGCGTACGCTCGACATGCAGCGACCGCTGTTCGCGAACCGGGTCATACGAAGGCACGACACGAACTTCATTCTTCAAAGCCTCGTCATGCAACGCAGCGTGCAGAGCCTTCGCCGAAGCCTCGGTCGAAGCCTCGGTGGAGAGGTCGATGACCACCCCATCCATGATGGCTTCCAGCGCTGCCGGGTCATACAACCGGCTCAACCGCTCGATCACGCTCTGCGACAGCAGATACGACCGCGCCAACTCCCCAAGCGCATCGCCCGAAATCGCCGCAGCATTCTCACCCGGCACCAGCTCCGAGCCTTGCAGCGCCAAGCGCAGCATATGCGCGTTGAGCTCCACGTCATCCTTCAGATACCGCTCATCCTTGCCCGCCTTGATCTTGTAAAGCGGCGGCTGCGCGATATACACGTACCCGCGCTCGATCATGTCCGGCATCTGGCGATACAGGAACGTGAGCAGCAGCGTCCGGATGTGCGCACCGTCGACGTCCGCGTCGGTCATGATGATGATGCGGTGATAGCGCAGCTTGTCGAGGTTGTAGTCTTCCTTGCCGATGCCGCACCCAAGCGCGGTCACGAGCGTGACGATCTGTTCCGACGACAGCAGCTTGTCGTAGCGTGCCTTTTCGACGTTCAGAACCTTGCCGCGCAGCGGCAGGATCGCCTGGAACTTGCGATCACGCCCTTGCTTCGCCGAGCCACCTGCCGAGTCACCCTCGACGATGTAGATTTCGCACTTCGCCGGGTCTTTCTCCTGGCAGTCCGCGAGCTTGCCCGGCAGGCCGACGCCATCGAGCACACCCTTGCGTCGCGTCATCTCACGCGCCTTCCGAGCAGCATCCCGCGCCCGGGCAGCTTCAACAATCTTCCCGCAGATGATCTTCGCGTCGATCGGCGTTTCCAAAAGGAATTCTTCCAGCGCCTTCGCCACAACCTCTTCAACCGGCGCACGAACCTCGGACGAAACCAGCTTGTCCTTCGTCTGCGAGCTGAACTTCGGCTCCGGCACCTTCACGGACAGCACGCACGACAGCCCTTCGCGCATGTCGTCGCCGGTCGTCTCGACCTTCGCCTTCTTCGCGATTTCGTTGTCGGTGATGTACTTGTTGATGACGCGCGTCATCGCGGCCCGCAGGCCGGTCAGGTGCGTGCCGCCGTCGCGCTGCGGAATGTTGTTCGTGAAGCACAGCACGTTTTCGTTGTAGCTGTCGTTCCACTGCATCGCGACTTCGACGCCCACGCCATCCTTCTCGCCGTTGGCGAAGAACACCGTCGGGTGCAGGTTGGTCTTCGTCTTGTTGATGAACTCGACGAAGCCCTTCACACCGCCGGCGAACGCGAAATCGTCTTCCTTGCCCGAGCGCAGGTCCGTGAGACGAATCCGCACGCCGTTGTTCAGGAACGAGAGTTCACGCATCCGCTTCGCGAGGATGTCGTAGTGATACTCGACCGTGCCGAAAATGGTCGGATCGGCCATGAAGTGCACTTCGGTGCCGCGGTTCTCGGTGTCACCGGTGATCAGCATCGGCGAAACTTCCACGCCGTCCACCGTCTCGAGCACGCGCTCCTGCGCGACGCCGCGATGGAACTCCATGAAGTGCTTCTTGCCGTTCCGACGCACGGTCAGCCGCAGCCAGCTCGACAGCGCGTTCACGCACGACACGCCCACGCCGTGCAGGCCGCCCGACACCTTGTAGCTGTTCTGGTCGAACTTGCCGCCGGCGTGCAGCTCGGTCATCACGATTTCAGCCGCACTGCGCTTCGGCTCGTGCTTGTCGTTCATCTTCACGTCGGTCGGAATCCCGCGGCCGTTGTCGGTCACGGAAATCGAGTTGTCGGCGTGAATCGTCACGTGGATGTCGTTGCAGTACCCGGCCAACGCTTCGTCGATCGAGTTGTCGAGCACCTCGAACACGAGGTGGTGCAGACCGGTGCCGTCAGACGTGTCGCCGATGTACATCCCGGGGCGCTTGCGCACCGCTTCCAGACCTTCGAGGATCTGGATCGACGAGGCGCCGTAGCTGCTGTTATCGGGTTGCGAATTGTGCTGTTCACTCATGGATATCTTCCGGTTCTGCGAGGCCACTCAGGTGGCGGCGCGGTGCGTTTCAGCGAGAGAAATCGCCGGGCCGCTCCAGTTTCCTGGCCCGCCCCAGGCGCCGAAAAGGCACCAAAGGGACGGGTTGTCGGTTCGCCATAAAAACGCCAAAGGGGCTTGCCGCCCCCTGGTGTGTGTCTTGATGTCGTGCGCGTCAGATGCGCATCGGCATCACGACATACTTGAACTCGTCGTTCTCGGGCACGGTAATCAGCGCGCTCGAGCTGGCGTCGCCGAGGCTCACCTGCACGGTGTCGACCTTCAGGTTCGCGAGCACGTCGAGCAGATACGTGACGTTGAAGCCGATGTCGACGGTATCGCCCTGGTAGGCGATTTCCAGTTCTTCCTGCGCCTCTTCCTGATCGGCGTTGGTCGACATGATCTTCAGCTGGCCCGGCGCGATGATGCAGCGCACGCCCTTGAACTTGTCCGAGGTCAGGATGGCCGCGCGCTGCAGCGAACGCTGCAGTTCTTCACGGCCGATCTCGAACGTGTTCTTGTGCGCCTTCGGGATCACGCGCTGGAAGTCGGGGAACTTGCCCTCGACGAGTTTCGACACGAGCTCGACCTGGCCGAACGTGAACTTGGCCTGGGTTTGCGCGATGTCGATGGTGACGGTGTCGTCGATGTCTTCGAGCAGGCGCTGCAGCTCGAGAATCGTCTTGCGCGGCACGATGACTTCCTGGCGGCCGAACGTGCCGCCTTCGAGCTTCATCGACGAGAACGCGAGGCGGTGGCCGTCGGTGGCCACGGCCATCAGCTGGTCGCCGTCGACGACGAGCAGCATGCCGTTCAGGTAGTAGCGGATGTCCTGCTGCGCCATCGCGAAGTGGACCATGCCGAGCAGCTGGCGGAACGACTTCTGCGGGACGGTCAGGGTCGCGCCGAAATCCTTCGCCTGCGCGACGGTCGGGAACTCGTCGGCCGCCAGCGTCTGCAGTGCGAAACGGCTCTTGCCCGATTGAACGGTGAGGCGCTTGTCGGCGAGCGACAGCGTGACCTGGCCGTCAGGCATCGCGCGCAGGATGTCGAGCAGCTTGCGCGCCGCGACGGTGGTCGCGACCTGGTCGCCGCCGACGCCGAAATCGGCGCGCGTGGTGATCTGCAGCTCCAGGTCGGTCGACAGGAACGAAACGTCCGGGCCGTTCTTGGTGATCAGCAGGTTGGCGAGGATCGGCAACGTATGGCGGCGTTCGACGATGCCGCTGACCGTTTGCAGCGGCCTGAGGAGGGTGTCTCGTTCGGTCTTGACCAGTTGCATAGAGTTCCTTCGTTGAGTAACGGCCTGCAGCGCAGCAGCCTCGCAGCGCCCCGCCGGCCGGGCTCTTGGCCCGCCACCACCGGGGCGGTCAAACCAGTATTGTGCCTCAAAACCGAACCGCCCCCCTTAAATTGGGGCGGAGGCCGAATTATCAAGCGCGCCGCGCGCTCAGCCCTTCAGCGTCTGTTCCAGCACGTGCAGCTCGTGGTTGAGCTGCGCGTCCTTGCTGCGCTCGTCGGCGATCTTGCGCACCGCGTGCAGCACGGTGGTGTGGTCGCGCCCGCCGAACAGCTCGCCGATTTCCGGCAGGCTCTTCTGCGTGAGTTCCTTCGCGAGATACATCGCGATCTGCCGCGGCCGCGCGATGTTCGCGGGGCGCTTCTTCGAATACATGTCGGCGACCTTGATGTTGTAGAAGTCGGCGACGGTCTTCTGGATGTTCTCGACCGAAATCTGCCGGTTCTGCACGGTCAGCAGATCCTTCAGCGCTTCCTTGGTCAGCTCGATCGAGATCTCGCGGCCGTGGAACTTCGAATACGCGAGGATCTTGCGCAGCGCGCCTTCGAGCTCGCGCACGTTCGAGCGCAGGTGCTTCGCGACGAAGAACGCGACGTCTTCCGACAGGTTCACGCCTTCCGACTGCGCCTTGCGCATCAGGATCGCGACGCGCATTTCGAGCTCGGGCGGCTCGATCGCGACGGTGAGGCCCGAGTCGAAGCGCGAGATCAGGCGATCGTCGATGCCCGAGATTTCCTTCGGATACGTGTCGCTGGTGATGATCACCTGCGCCTTGTTCGCGACCAGCGCCTCGAACGCGTAGAAGAATTCCTCTTGCGTGCGCGACTTGCCGGAGAAGAACTGGATATCGTCGATCAGCAGCAGGTCGAGCGAGTGGTAGTAGCGCTTGAAGTCGTCGAACGCCTTGCGCTGGTACGCCTTCACCACGTCGGACACGTACTGTTCCGCATGGATGTAGCGGATCCGCGCGCCGGCCTTGTCGAGCAGCAGCTGGTTGCCGATCGCGTGGATCAGGTGGGTCTTGCCGAGGCCGACGCCGCCGTACAGGAACAGCGGGTTGTACGAGATGCCCGGGTTGTCCGCGACCTGGATCGCGGCGGCGCGCGCGAGCTGGTTCGCCTTACCGGTCACGAAGTTGTCGAACGTGAGCACGGGGTTCAGCTTCGAGCGCTCGTACATCGAATCGGCTTCGCCGCCGTTCGCGGGCGCCGCACCGGGGCCCGGACGCCACGTGCGGCGGCCGGCCGCCGCTTCGTGCGCGGGCAGGCTCGGCAGGTCGATGTCGGCGTCGTCGGCGTTCAGGTGATGTGCGGCAGCCGCCGACGGCGTCATCGGCACGTCGGCCGGCGCGCTCGGTGCAGCCGATGCATTCGCGGTCAGATTGGCGGCGATCGCGGCCACCGTGGCGGCCGGGCCGCTCGGTGCGAGCGGCGCACGCGGCGCGGCTGCGCCCGGTGCGGCGCTGGCCGCGGCGCTGCGCATGCCTGCCTTGGGATCGAGGACGAACTGGACTTCGATCGGCGTGTTCCAGAATTCGCGGGCCAGATCGGAGATCCGTCCCGAAAACTGGCTCTTGACCCAGTCCAGCTTGAAGCGGTTCGGCGCGGCGATGGACAGCGTGTTCGCCGACGCATCGAAGGCCACCGGGGCCAAGGGTTTGATCCACGTCACGTACTGCTGGGGCGTCAACTCGCGCTCCAGCAGTGCGGAACAGTGTTGCCAGAAATCGTTCATCAAGTAACTGTCGTTTTTTGCGTGCACAGCGCGGCTCGCCGGCGCCCTTGTCGCGGTTGCGCAACAAGGCCCGAAGCGGTCGTGCGAGCGTGCCTCGGACGCCTGCGTCACAGTGTTGGAGGGACAGGCGCGGGCCGAGGCGGCGTGCGGGATTCTTGGAGATAAGGCGAGATTCTACCGCCAAACGCGGCCACAGCGCGAGTTATCCACAGGCCGGGATTGTGGGTCGCGGGGCCGGATCGGCGCGGGCCGGCACAGGCGAGCGACTCCTAAAGTATTGACCGTCAAGAGAAAAACGGTTTAAATAGCGGGTTCCGCGAAAACCAATCCTGTATTCCCGGCGATTGCGTTCGCCCGAATGCCTCCGGTTAAGGGCACGCGGTCCCCTGAATTTCGACATTCTCGAACAAGTGAGAACATCATGAAACGTACTTACCAACCGTCCGTGACGCGCCGCAAGCGCACCCATGGCTTCCGTGTCCGCATGAAGACGGCAGGTGGCCGCAAGGTCATCAACGCTCGCCGCGCGAAGGGCCGCAAGCGCCTCGCCATCTAAGGCAGGTTGCGCGCTGTGTCCGCCGTCCGCAGTCCTGCGGAAGGTGCCGTCGAGCCGGGTGCGAATCCGTCGCAGACGAAAGCCGCCTTCCCGAAAGCTGCGCGACTTCTGAAAACGGATGAATTTTCATCCGTTTTTCGTTTGCGCCCCTGGCGGCGCTCCGCGCACTTCGTGATCTACGGCAAGCCGACCGGTCAGCCCGCGCGTCTGGGGCTCGTCGTCGGCAAGAAGTATGCGCCGCGTGCAGTAACACGTAACCTCGTGAAGCGGCTGGCGCGCGATGCGTTTCGCCTGCGCCGGGCCGAATTCGCCGGTTACGACCTGCTGCTGCGGCAGCACACGCGCTTCGACAAGAAAGCGCTGCCGAGCGCGGCTTCCGCCCCGCTCGCGGCGATGTGCGCGGCCGAGATCCGCGAACTGCTCGACAGGGCCGTCCGGGAAATCGCCCGCCGTGCGTCGAAGCCCGCGTCCGAGTGACGCATCCGTGTCCGGTGCGGCGTTCGCGCCTGCCCGGCCGGTTTTGAAGCGGCGTCTTACGGCGCCGCCCAAGGTATGAAAACGGTATTGATCGCCTTGCTGCGCTTCTACAAGGTTGCCGTGAGCCCGATGCTCGGCAACCGTTGCCGTTTTTATCCTTCCTGTTCGGATTACGCGCGCGAGGCAATCCAGTATCATGGCGCCGCGCGCGGCACGTATCTCGCCGTCAGGCGCGTGTGCCGATGCCATCCGTTTTCCGCGGGCGGCATCGACCTCGTCCCGCCGCCCAACTCCGACACTCGCGCTCGCGGCGAAGCCGACGCGCGGTCCCATCGACTCTGAGACAACGCATGGATATCAAACGCACCGTCCTATGGGTGATCTTCTTCATGTCAGCTGTCATGCTGTACGACAACTGGCAGCGCGACCATGGACGCCCGTCGATGTTCTTCCCGAGCGCCACGCAAACGGCCCCCGCGGCTGCGGGCGGTGCATCGGGCACGGGCGCGACGACGACCGCAGGTGACGCGCCTGCGGCAGCCGCAGGCACCGCACCGTCGACGACGGCACCGGCCGCGCAGGCGCAGCTCGTGAAGTTCTCGACCGACGTGTATGACGGCGAAATCGACACGCGCGGCGGCACGCTCGCGAAGCTGACGCTGAAGAAGCAGGGCGACGGCAAGC
Source organism: Burkholderia sp. BCC1985 (assembly GCF_905339915.1). Classification (NCBI taxonomy): domain Bacteria; kingdom Pseudomonadati; phylum Pseudomonadota; class Betaproteobacteria; order Burkholderiales; family Burkholderiaceae; genus Burkholderia; species Burkholderia sp. BCC1985. The sequence goes on along the minus strand of NZ_CAJPGY010000015.1, from coordinate 183,796 downwards.
AGCCCGACCTGTACATCACGCTGTTCGACCATACGGCCGGCCACACGTATCTCGCGCGCTCGGGCCTGCTCGGCGGCGACTTCCCGAACCACAACGACGTCTACACGCAGGTCAACGCGGGCCCGACGTCGCTGACGGGTGACCAGAACACGCTGAAGCTGTCGTTCGAATCGCCGGTGAAGGGCGGCGTGAAGGTCGTGAAGACCTACACGTTCACGCGCGGCAGCTACGTGATCGGCGTCGACACCAAGATCGACAACGTCGGGACGGCACCGGTCACGCCGACGGTCTACATGGAGCTCGTCCGCGACAACACGGCCGTCGAAACGCCGATGTTCTCGCATACGTTCCTCGGGCCGGCGGTCTACACGGACGCGAAGCACTTCCAGAAGATCAACTTCAGCGACCTCGACAAGAACAAGGCCGACTTCGTGAACTCCGCCGACAACGGCTGGGTCGCGATGGTGCAGCACTACTTCGCGTCGGCCTGGATTCCGCAGCAGGGCGTGAAGCGCGACATCTACGCTGAAAAGATCGATCCGACGCTGTATCGCGTCGGCGTGAAGCAACCGGTCGCAGCCATTGCGCCGGGCCAGTCGGCCGACGTGCAGGCACGCCTGTTCGCCGGTCCGGAAGAAGAGCGCATGCTCGAAGGCGTCGCGCCGGGCCTGGAACTCGTGAAGGACTACGGCTGGGTGACGATCATCGCGAAGCCGCTGTTCTGGCTGCTCGAGAAGATCCACGGCTTCGTCGGCAACTGGGGCTGGGCGATCGTGCTGCTGACGGTGCTGATCAAGGCCGTGTTCTTCCCGCTGTCGGCGGCCAGCTACAAGTCGATGGCGCGCATGAAGGAAATCACGCCGCGCATGCAGGCGCTGCGCGAACGCTTCAAGAGCGATCCGCAGAAGATGAACGCCGCGCTGATGGAGCTGTACAAGACCGAGAAGGTCAATCCGTTCGGCGGCTGCCTGCCGGTCGTGATCCAGATCCCGGTGTTCATCTCGCTGTACTGGGTGCTGCTCGCGTCGGTCGAAATGCGCGGCGCGCCGTGGATTCTGTGGATTCACGACCTGTCGCAGCGCGATCCGTTCTTCATCCTGCCGGTGCTGATGGCCGTCTCGATGTTCGTGCAGACGAGCCTGAATCCGACGCCGCCGGACCCGGTCCAGGCGAAGATGATGAAGTTCATGCCGATCGCGTTCTCGGTGATGTTCTTCTTCTTCCCGGCCGGCCTGGTGCTGTACTACGTCGTGAACAACGTGCTGTCGATCGCGCAGCAGTACTACATCACGCGCAAGCTCGGCGGCGGCAAGAAGGCCTGACGCCCGTGACACACGCGGGCGGCCAGCCGCCCGCGATGCACGCAAAAAAGCCGCATGGTTTCATCCATGCGGCTTTTTTGTTTCTGGCGGGGGCGGCGCGGGGACGTGGACCGCTGCCGTTCAGGCCTTCTTCGCTTCGATTTTCGTGTCGCCGCCGTAGAACTGCTCGATCAGTTCCTGAACGAGGTAACGCTGATGCGGCGGCAGCGCCTCGATCTTCGACGCGAGTTCGATCGTCTCGGGCGTCGGCGGATAACGCTCGTCGCGCGGCAGCGGTTGCGGCGTCGTGTGTTCGGTCACGCTCGGCGACGGCCCGTAATGCAGCCAATGCAGTTCGACGCGCAACCAGTCGGCGAGCGTTTCGAGTTTGTCCGGCGTCGGAATCGTGCGGCCCGTCAGCCATTTGTGCGCGGTTTGCGGCGAAACCGGCTGCGCACCGCGGTGACGCAGATTGAACCGGTTCGCGAGTTCCGTCGCGCCGGTGACCTTGTCCGGGCTGCGCCGCAAGGCGAATTTCAGGCGTTCCGAGAACGCTGCTTTTTCTTCGGGTGTCGGCATGGGGGTGATTGTGCAATTCCGCCGACACGTCTCAGACAACCATATAGGCTAAACATAGCCTGTTCGGACGAATCTCAACCTGCCGTGGACCGTGCGGCGGAATTGGGGGCCGCAGTGTCGGACCGTTCGGAAAGGCATACTCGTCCGAAATGGACAGGACGTGATTGTCCGGCATTGATACTCGACTTATCCCCGTCGGGATAAATTCGGGTAAGTTCGACGCCGATCGGGTGTCCGGTGGCGTGCGGGCCGGCAGGCTACAATGCCGGCGTCCCGATGCCCGAACTGTTGTGCGGGCGCACCATTGACGCTCTGTTCACCCGATTCATCCGATTCCCATGCTCGCTACCGATTCCGATCCGATCGTCGCCATTGCCACTGCTGCCGGCCGGGGGGGCATCGGCGTCGTCCGCGTGTCGTTCGGGCGCGGCGGCGAGGCGGCCGCGCTGCCGCTGATCGACGCGTTGTGCGGGCAGCGGCTCGCGCCGCGTCATGCGAGCTACGTGCCGTTCCTCGACGAGCACGGCGCGCCGCTCGACCGCGGAATCGCGCTGTATTTCCCCGCGCCGCATTCGTACACCGGCGAGCACGTGCTCGAGTTGCAGGGGCACGGCGGGCCGATCGTGATGCAGCTGCTGTTGCAGCGTTGCCTCGATGCGGGGCGCGCGTTCGGGCTGCGGCTCGCGGAACCGGGCGAGTTCACGCGGCGCGCGTTCCTGAACGACAAGCTCGATCTCGCGCAGGCCGAGGCCGTCGCCGACCTGATCGAGGCGAGTACCGAAGCGGCGGCGCGCTCGGCCGGGCGCTCGCTCGACGGCGCGTTCTCGCGGCAGATCCACGCGCTCGTCGAGGACGTGATCACGCTGCGGATGCTGGTCGAGGCGACGCTCGATTTCCCGGAAGAGGAAATCGACTTCCTGGAAGCGGCCGATGCGCGCGGCAAGCTCGGGAGGATCCGCGAGCAACTGGCGCACGTGCTCGGTGACGCGCGGCAGGGCGCGCTGCTGCGCGAAGGGTTGTCGGTCGTGCTCGCGGGGCAGCCGAACGTCGGCAAGTCGTCGCTGCTGAATGCGCTCGCCGGCGCGGAGCTGGCGATCGTCACGCCGATCGCGGGCACGACGCGCGACAAGGTCGCGCAGACGATCCAGGTCGAAGGGATTCCGCTGCACATCATCGATACGGCCGGGCTGCGCGAGACGGAGGACGAAGTCGAGCGGATCGGGATTGCGCGCACGTGGAGCGAGATCGAGCGCGCGGACGTCGTGCTGCATCTGCTCGATTCGCGCACGGGGATGACGGCGGACGACGAGACGATTGCGGCGCGGTTCCCGGATGGTGTGCCGGTGGTGCGGGTGTTGAACAAGACGGACCTCACCGGCGTGCCGGCGTGCGTCGAGCATCCGGCGGCCGAAGGCGACCTGACCGAGGTGCATCTGTCGGCCAAGCGCGGCGACGGCATCGACATGCTGCGCGCGGAGCTGCTGCGGATCGCGGGGTGGCAGGCGGGCGCCGAAGGCGTCTATCTGGCGCGCGAGCGGCATTTGATTGCGCTGCGGGCTGCGCAGGAGCATCTGGCGCAGGCGGCGGATCATGCCGAGCAGCGCGCGCAATCGCTCGATCTGTTTGCGGAGGAACTGCGGCTCGCGCAGGAGCAACTCAATGCGATTACCGGCGAGTTTACTTCGGATGATCTGCTGGGGGTGATTTTCAGCAGGTTCTGCATCGGGAAGTAAGCGGGCATTTCAACGGAATACCGGCGCTTCGAATTCCCGCTGTTTTCCCTTTTCCACATCGACCCACGTTCCGAGATGAGTGCCTTTCCAATGGCGGACGCCGTGCCGCGCGGCATGGACAAGGAAAAAGTCGCAGCCCTCGCGCGTCGGAAATTTGCCGGCTCGCTGGCCAACGACACCAAGTGGAACGAGCTGATTACCTTCGTGCGCGATCTGAGCGGGTGGCGGCCTTCGTACCGGTCAAAGTGGGTCAATGGTCATGTGACGGATTGGGACGTCGAGTGGTTCTACCATCTGCCATTCCCGTTCGTGGGCGTCGAATGGTTCGACATCGGGTTGAATGCCCAGGCGTCCGCCAGGCATCAAGCGGCGGACCAATCCGCGCGAGTGTTGGGAAAGCTTGCAGAGATCGGCTTCGAGTTCGAGGCCAGATGCGAGGTGGTGAGAATCTGGGGATATGGGCCGAAGTCGTACGAAGACTTTCCGACGGCTCGTTGAGGAAGGACGCAGCTGCCGTCCTCAGCGGTCCGGATCAATCGACTGATCCGGACGGTGTCGTCGCGACAGCCGGGGTGGAATGCATCAATCCCAATGCCGATGATGATGGTGGTAATACCCGCCATCACCGTAATACCCATACCCGCCGCCATCCGGCACCACGATGCAGCCGCTCAACAGCACGGCGACACCGGCAATCAGCAAAAGGGTTTTCTTCATCACGCTCACCTGCTCGGATTCGACATGAACCCAGCATAGCGAGCGCCTTCAACACCGGCTGTAAGCGATCGTTTCCCGGCGCGGCAATCCGTAACGGCGGATTATTCCGGTCACAATGACCGTAACAAATCCCCAATCCGCAGACGTTTTCACGCCGCCACGACGCGGTTTCTCCCCGCATCCTTCGCACGATACAGCGCGGCATCGGCGGCTTCGATCAACGCATCGGGCGTCGACAGGTCGTCGGCCGACACGGTCGCGCAACCGACGCTGACGCTCACGCGCCCGGCCGGCGACCCGGGCATCGCGAGATCGATCCGCAGCACCGCTTCGCGCGCTTCCTCGGCAACGACCCGTGCCCCGCGCGCGCCGGTGTTCGGCAGCACGATGGCAAACTCCTCGCCGCCGTAGCGCGCGACGATATCGGCCGGCCGCCGCACCGCGCCGGCCAGCGCATTCGCGACCGCGATCAGGCACGCGTCGCCCTTCACGTGACCGAACGCGTCGTTGTACGCCTTGAAGTGATCGACGTCGACCATCAGCAGCGACAACGGCTCGCCTTGCCGCCGCGCCTGCAGGAACAGCGTGTGGAAGTGATCGTTGAAGTGGCTGCGATTGAACGCGCCGGTCAGCCCGTCGCGCGCGGACGAACGAACCAGCGTCGCATGCGCCTCGAACAGCTGCTGATACAGCTTCGTCACTTCCCAGGCGAGCACGCACACCAGCACGCCCGGCGTGAACATGCTGAACACGCGTGCGAGATACCAGCCGACCGTGAAGCGGCTCGTGGTCAGCAGGTTCAGCGTCGTGTCGGTGAGGCAGGCGAGCACCGCGATCGCGAGCCACAGGTCGAGCGTCGTGCGCAGTCGGCCGGAAGCCAGCACGGCGACGAGCGCGAGCGCATTGAGCAACCACACGACCAGCGCGATCCCGTTGACGGGCAGCGCGGCTGTGTCGCCCGGCGGATGGAACGCGGGCGGCAGCGCCACGTTCAGCGCGAGCACGCACAGCAGCGCGGCCGCGACGGCCGGGCCGCCGACCAGCGCGAAGGTCCATATGCGCGTCTGCGCCGCGCCGACCGGCGCATGCGTGAGCCGCTCGCGCGCGAGCAGCGCGGCCATCACGAAGCACGGAAAGCCGGCATGCCAGAAGACCCACATCCACGCGGCGCTTTGCGGACGCGCGCCGAGCAAGCCTTGCGGCGCGAACACGCCGGGGAAGGTGAGCAGCTGCAGCGCGACGGCGAGTGCGGTGAACGCATAGGCGCCGCCGAGCGCACCGAGCACGGGCTGGCGCGTGACGGTGAACTGCGCGCCGAGGAAGAAGGCGGCGATGCTCGCGGTGGTGAACACGGTCAGCGCGCACATCGGCATGAACGGCTCGACGGCCGGCAGCGTGACGTTTGCGTGCGGCACGGCGATCGCCAGCGCGAGCACGATGACGAGTGCCGTGAGCGCGCCGAACCAAAGCTGACGACGCGTCGTATGCTGGATCAGGATGCCTTCCATGGATTCCCCCGGGCACTCGTGCGGTCACGCCCGGTCTTGGCGCCGGGCAGCATGCATCCGGCCGCAGCGCAACCGGTGCGGCCCGATCCTATCGCGTTATTGGCGTGCGCTCAAATACCGAGGCCGGGGCCGAAGTTGCCGGCGACCCAGCGCGTGACGGCATCGACGTCCGCGTAGTCCTGTTCGGGCAGGCCGTCGAGCATCGACAGCACTTCGTTACTGGCGCCGGCGTCGCGTGCGGCGTCGACGATCGCATCCTTGTTGGCCGGGTAGCGGACGGCCGCCAGCACGTCGGCAATCTGCAGGTCGATCGCTTCGCCGGGGATATCGTGCGGAGGGAGAGCGGGTTTGTCGTTCACGGCGGCGGCTCGCTGGTTGGGCGGGATTCGGTTCGAGGCGGTTCGTGGCGGAAAGCGGTTGCACCGTTTGCACCGTGTGCAGCGCCCCGCCCGCGCGGGTGCGCCGCGGGGATGGCGATCGGCTCAGTGTCCGCGCCGCACCCGGCGCCACGGATGCTTCCAGTCGATATGCGGTGCATTTTCGTCGCGCGGATGCTGGCGCCGATGTTCCTGCCACAGTTCGTCGGAGAACAGCGCAGCCACGATCATGAGTGGCAGCACGAGGAAGATGCCGAGTATGACTTGCTCGATCACGATAGCCTCCTTGCGGTGGCAGGAACCCTTGTGTCCATTCTAGGCTCTGACCTTCGCCCGCGGTCAACTTCTTACAGCGCGGAACGCGCCCCGTTCGCGGCGCCGCCGCACGGGTGTTTCATGCGCGCGCGGGCATCAAAAAGGACACGAACATGCAACTCCAGAACGACAAGCACACGCTTGCACTGCGGCCGCTGGAGCGCCAGGACCTGCGCTTCGTTCACGAGCTGAACAACGACGCGAAGATCATGCGCTACTGGTTCGAGGAGCCGTACGAAACCTTCTCCGAGCTGTCGCAACTGTATGACCGTCACGTGCACGACCAGCGCGAGCGCCGCTTCGTCGCGGTCGATGCGCAGGACGAACTGGTCGGCCTCGTCGAGCTGATCGAGCTCGACTACATTCACCGTCGCGGCGAATTCCAGATCATCATCGCGCCCCAATGCCAGGGGCGCGGCTATGCGGGGCAGGCGACGCGCCTCGCGATCGAATATGCGTTCAAGGTGCTGAACATGCGCAAGCTGTACCTGATCGTCGACACGTCGAATGCGGCGGCCATCCACGTGTACGAGAAATGCGGATTCCAGCACGAGGCGGAATTGAAGGAAGAATTTTTCGGAAACGGCGCATATCACAACGCTTATCGCATGTGCATTTTCCAGCGCGATTATTTCGAGCGTCCGCGAGCGGTCTGAATAAGATCGGGTAAAAACACTGGCGAACGCCCGCTGCGGCTCCGCTGCAGCGGGCGCCAAGCCTACCCGGTAAATACGGGTAAATACGAGTGCGCTTATACCTGGCATTTTTCTTGTATCAGGTAAATCCGGTGCCGCACTGCGGTAAATTCAGATCGTTTCGGATGACTTTATGTGCAACGCATCAAAATGGTCCCGATATTGAAATGAATTATCCAAACCGTTCAGCCGGCGGACTGCAGTTTCTCCGAAAGGCTTGCCTGACGAGGCTTTGCTTCCGGCGGCGCGGGCGAATTCGCCGGACGGCAGACGCCGCCGCAAGTGAAAAACCGGGCGCGCGCAGGGTGCGACAATTCGCCGCTATTGCGATCGCACAACAAATGTGCTTGATATCGCTTGCCGGTCTTCTAAAGTGAAAAACGCGGGTTCACGATCACCTTTAAACACATAGCTAACCGAGCCTGGTGCCCGCAAGCCTGGAGACAGAACATGATGAAGCGTACCGGTGTCCTTTTTGCCCTCGTCGGCGCATTTTCCGTGGTGTCGATCGCCCAGGCGGGCGGCGATGCGGCTGTCCAGCCGAAGCAGGAAATCCAGCTGACGAAGAATGCGTGGGGCTGTCTGTCGAAAGACAATCTGGACTCCGTACTGAGTCACGAACGTGACGGCAAGTCGCAGGCGAAGCAGCAGTACTTCGACGACTACCGTTGCCTGTCGGTGCCGGAAGGCCAGCGCTTCCGCGTGGTGTCGGTCGATCAGGGCGACGTCCAGTTCGTCAGCGCCGACAACAGCGACCAGCAGGGCCTCTGGACCGATTCGCGCTTCGTCAAGCAGTAACCCGCACGCGCACCTCTCGCCCCCGCGTGCCTGCCGGAACCACCGGCGGCGCGACCTGAACGCGGCCCGGCCGATGCCGGGCCGTCGTGCTGTGGCGCGCCCGTCACGCGCCGGGCGGCGCGCATTCGGTATCATCACGGCCCGACCGAACCGAATGCCCGCCCGGGCCGTATCCGCATGGCGCTGAAATCCACGATCTACAAAGCCGAGCTGCAAATCGCCGACATGGATCGGCACTACTACGCCGATCACGCGCTGACGGTCGCCCGTCACCCGTCTGAAACCGACGACCGGATGATGGTGCGCATCGTCGCGTTCGCGCTGTTCGCGCACGAGCGTCTCGAATTCTGCAAGGGGCTGTCGGACGTCGACGAGCCCGATCTGTGGCAGAAGGACCTGACGGGTGCGATCGACGTATGGATCGAGGCCGGCCAGCCCGACGAACGGCGCATCTCGAAGGCGGCCGGCCGCGCCGGGCAGGTCACGGTGATCGCGTACGGCGGCAAGACCTCGGATATCTGGTGGCAGGGCGTGCGCAGCAAGGTGGAGCGGCTGCGCAACGTGCAGGTGCTGTCGCTGGCCGACGGCGTCGCGGCCGCGCTCGGGCGTCTCGCCGAGCGCACGATGCGCCTGCAGTGCACGGTGCAGGACGGCGCCGCCTGGATCTCGAGCGCCGACCACGATCCGGTCGCGGTCGAATGGACGGTGCTGAAGCCGTTCGCCGACGCGTGACGGCCGGCGCGCCGCTCAGCCGAACGCGGCGGGCGGCCCCTTGAATTCCAGCATGTTCCCTTCGGGATCGAACAGATAGATCGACGGCCCGTAGCCGCCGGCGCCGTAGCGATCGGCGGGGGCGCCGGGGCGCGCGCCATGCGCGGCGAAATGCTCGATCAGCGCGTCGGGGTCGAACGGCTCGACGCGCAGGCACAGATGGTCGAGGTTGCGGCCGGTGCCGGGCGGTCCGCTGTCGGGACGATCGATCGGGCCGCCGACCGACAGCAGGTCGATCAGCGCGTCGCCGGCGCGCAACTGCACGAGGCCCAGGTCGGGCTGTTCCTTCTCCACGTGGCAGCCGACGGCATCGCAGTAAAAGCGCGTCATCGCAGCCATGTCGGTCACGCGCAGCACGACGTGATCGATCGCGCGGATGGTCGGTTTCATGAGCGGGGCACTCCTTCGGATGGCGTGCACCGAGTGTAGACCGCGCCGGCGACGGATGCCGCAATGCTGCACGATCGACGGACGAAAAAAAGCCCGTTCACGCAGAGCGGAACGGGCTTAATCCATATCAGGAGGAGACATGGAGGAGACAGTTCCAACTATACACACGGCGATGGTGCGTTGCAATATTCCGAGTGTAAAAAATGGTCAGGACGGCGATTGGTCGCAGCCGCACTGCAGCAAAATGGTGACGCGACGATGACGAAAGCGGTGCCGGAGCAGCGCTTTGCGCGGTGTTTCGTCCGATTGATCGATTGCGATGTGCCCCCGGTTTCGCCGGTGCGAATCACAGAGCAAGATTCGGGGCGCGACGGCCCATGCCGATGTCTAGAGTAGGCACCATCTACACTAGAGAGTGCGAGGTTCAGATGACAACCGCCTATCCGACCGACGATGCCCGCTGGGGCGCCGTGACCGCCCGCGACCCTCATGCGGACGGCGCGTTCTTCTACGCCGTGCGCACGACCGGTGTGTTCTGTCGCCCGAGCTGCGCGTCGCGGCTGCCGCGGCGCGAGCATGTGTTCTTCTTTGCCAGTCCGGCCGACGCGCGCGCGGCCGGTTTTCGTCCGTGCAAGCGCTGCCAGCCGGAAGGGCTGCCGCGCGAGCTCGAGATCGTCAATCGTGCCTGCGCGGTGCTTGACGCGCATGCGGAGCGGCTCACGCTGCAGCAACTGAGCGACGCCGTGCACGTAAGCCCGTTCCACCTGCAGCGGCTGTTCAAGCGCGTGGTCGGCGTGTCGCCGCGGCAGTACCAGGCCGCGCAGCGCGGCGCCGCCTTGCGCGAGGCGCTGCAAAGCGGGCAGCCGGTTACGCAGGCGGCCGTCGACGCGGGTTTCAACTCGCCGTCGCGGCTCTACGCATCGGTGCCGCGCGAACTGGGCATGGCGCCGTCCGCTTTCCGTCGCCAGGGCGCCGGCCTGCGGATCGACTACGCGACCGCGTCGACGCCGCTCGGCACGGTGCTCGTCGCCGCGACCGAACAGGGCATCTGCCGGATCGCGTTCGGCGACGAGCCGGCGTCGCTCGTCGGCGAACTGACGGATGCGTTCGCGCGTGCGGAACTGGTCGAATCGCCTTCGCGGCTCGCGCCGTTCGTCGCGCAGATCCGCGCCTACCTCGACGGCACGCGGCACGCGTTCGACCTGCCGCTCGACATCGCGCCGACCGCGTTCCAGCAGCGCGTCTGGGAAGCGCTGACGCACATCCCGTACGGCGAAACGCGCAGCTACTCGGAGATCGCCGAGGCACTGGGCTCGCCGCGTGCGGTGCGGGCCGTCGCATCGGCCTGCGCGTCGAACCCGGTCGCGCTCGCGATCCCGTGCCACCGTGTCGTGCAGAAGGGCGGCGCGCTCGCCGGATATCGCTGGGGCGTGCGCCGCAAGGCGACGCTGCTCGCGTCCGAGGCGCGCCATGCGCACGACGACGAAACCGAAGCCGTTGCGGAGGGCAACGCAGTTTGAGCATCGAAAAAACCACGATTACGTCGATCGCGGATGGCGGCCAGGTGCCGCCGTCCGCGCAGATGGAACTGCGCTTCAAGGCGCCGTACGACTGGGCGCGCGTGTTGCGCTTCTTCAGCGGACGGGCGATTCCGGGCGTCGAACAGGTCGTCGACGGCGTGTATCGCCGCATCGTCGACCTGCACGGCGAAGCGGGCCGGCTGACCGTCACGAAGCATCCGCGCCGGCATTGCCTGATCGCGACGGTCGACGGGGCAGCCGCGCGGCATGTCGACGATGCATTCGCGCGCCGCGTCGCGTCGATGTTCGACCTCGGCGCCGATCCGGCCGCGATCGGGAGCGGGCTTGCGCGCGACCCGTGGTTCGCGCCGCTCGTCGATGCAGCCCCGGGGCTGCGCGTGCCGGGCGCCTGGTCGGGATTCGAGCTCGCGGTGCGCGCGATCGTCGGTCAGCAGGTGAGCGTGAAGGCGGCGACGACGATCGTCGGCCGGCTCGTCCAGCGGGCCGGCGAGCGCGTCGCGCACGACGACGGCATGGCAGCGCCGGACGGCGTGCCCGCCTGGCGTTTCCCGACGCCGGACGCGCTCGCCGCCTGCGATCTGGAGAAGATCGGAATGCCCGGCAAGCGGGCCGCGGCGCTGACGGGCGTGGCGCGCGCGGTGGCGGCCGGCCACGTGCCGCTCGATCCCGCCCAGGCCGATCTCGCGACGCTGCGTAGCGCCTGGCTCGACCTGCCCGGCATCGGCCCGTGGACCGTCGAATACATCGCGATGCGTGCGTGGCGCGACCCGGACGCATGGCCGGCGTCCGATCTCGTGCTGATGCAGTCGATCACCGCGCGCGATCCGTCGCTCGACCGGCTCGCGAGCCAGAAACGCCGCACCGAAGGCTGGCGGCCGTGGCGCGCGTATGCGGCGCTGCATCTGTGGAACGACGTGGCCGACCGGGCCGGCGGCGCGCGCGGCGGATGACGGCCGCCGCGGCCGGCCGGCGGGTGCGCGGGGCAGGGCCGCGCTGCGACCCGCAAACGGCGCCGGGCCGGCAGCGATCGGTCGGTGGTGCTCACGGTTGCGACGCTTGACGGCGATCACCGCGTTCCGGCGGCCGTCATCCCCCGGCGTGCGGGCGGCTCGAGCGTGACGGCGACGCATCGCGGGTTCGGCTGCGCGGGTTGCACCTGGCGGCGCCGTGGCGTGCACGGCTCATGTTACTTCCGACGAATTTCGCGTGATCGTCGCGTCCGGCGGTGCCGACGGACGGTCCGCCGCGCGCGCGGCGATCGTCGTCATCGGCCCGCCCGGCGGCCCGCCGCGGCGGGCGCGCACCACCCGGAGTCACCTCAAGCGCGCGTGACGGCGAGATGTTAAAGTGCCCGCTACCAACGAAGCGACCAATAATCCAGCCGGCCGCGCGGCATCCTGCGCGCGGCCGTCACGCACTTGCGTCTCCATGTCGAACACCATGACTCACCGCCAGTCCGAACTGCTGCTGAATCGTCTCGAAGCGCTGAGCTCGGGCCCGACGCGGCAGCATCTGCCCGACGGCCTGCGCGGCATCGAAAAGGAAAGCCTGCGCGTGACGCGCGACGGGATGATCGCGTTCACGCCGCATCCGCGCGCGCTCGGTTCGGCACTCACGCACCCGTCATTGACGACCGACTATTCCGAAGCGCTGATCGAACTGATCACGCCGGCGGAAGCCGACGCGTCGATCACGCTCGAACGCCTCGACGATCTGCATCGCTACGTGTATGCGTCGCTCGGCGACGAGATGCTGTGGAATAACTCGATGCCGGGCCAACTGCCGGCCGACGACGAAATCCCGATCGCCGACTACGGCACGTCGAACATCGGTCGCCTGAAGACGGTGTATCGCCGCGGTCTCGCGTATCGCTACGGCCGCACGATGCAGTGCATCGCCGGCATCCACTACAACTACTCGCTGCACGAGGAAGTGTGGCGGCGCCTGCATGCGGAAGAGGGCTCGACGGCCACGCTGGTCGACTACCAGTCGGAGCGCTATCTCGCGCAGATCCGCAACTTCCGCCGCCGCAGCTGGCTGTTGATGTACCTGTTCGGCGCATCGCCGGCGCTCGACACGAAGTTCCTGCGCGGCAAGCCGCACAAGCTCGACACGTTCGACGCCGATACGCTGTACCGGCCATATGCGACGAGCCTGCGGATGAGCGACCTCGGTTACTCGAACACGACCGCGCAGGCCGCGCTGCAAGTCGACTACAACACGCTGCCCGCCTATCTCGACGCGCTGTCGAAGGCCGTCAGCGAGCCGTATCCGCCGTACGAGGCGATCGGCACGCATCGCGACGGCGAGTGGATCCAGATCAACACGAACGTGCTGCAGATCGAGAATGAGTTCTACTCGACGATCCGGCCGAAGCGCGTCACGTATTCGGGCGAGCGGCCGCTGCATGCGCTCGCGTCGCGCGGCGTGCAGTACATCGAAGTGCGCTGCCTCGACATCGATCCATTCGAGCCGACCGGCATCGCGCTGGAGACCGCGCGCTTCATCGACGCATTCCTGCTCGCGTGCGCCCTCGACGAGAGCCCCGCGCTCGACTGCGACGCGTACAAGGAAGCGAACGCGAACTTCGGCAGCGTGACGATGGACGGGCGCAAGCCGGGGCTGACGCTGACGCGCGACGGCCAGCCGGTCACGCTGCAGGCGTGGGCGGACGACCTGATGGCCGATATCGAAACCGTCGGGCGCCGTCTCGACGAGATCCGCGGTGGCGACGAGCATGTGCGAGCGATTGCCGCGCAGCGCGAGAAGCTCGCCGATCCGGAGCGCACGCCGTCGGCGCGCGTGCTGCGCACGATGCGCGAGAACGGGCAGTCGTTCCTCGCGTTCGCGTGCGCGCACAGCGAGGCGCATGCCGCGCATTTCCGCACGAACCCGCCGTCGGCGGAGACGATGCGCGCCGAGCAGGCGCTCGCCGCGAAGTCGCTGGCCGAGCAGGCCGAGCTCGAAGCGAAGGAGGCCGGATCGTTCGACGCGTTCGTCGCGGCCTATCGTGCGTATACGCTGAACCGCTTCAGCGTTTGACGGCCGCGGCCCGCTGCGCGTCGCGCGGCGGGCAGGCCGGTTGCGCAGTCACGCGCCCGGCCCGGTTTCGTCCGCTTTAGTGATGCGCGTACGTGTCGCGATCGACCACGCGCGGCAGTGCCGGTTTTCCTGATTCCACATTCGCATGGCCGTTGCTGCCGTAGCCGGCCGCGTCGCCGCGCGCCTGCGCGGCGCGCTGCATGACCGCCTGCATGTTTTGCGGAAAGTCCGGGCTGCTGGCGAGACTCGGCCGGTAGCCGGCGGCCTGCAGTTCCGCGAGTTCCTGGCGAACTTGCGCGCGCGTCAGCGTCGACGCGGCCTGGGCCTGGGCGGCGACAGTCGAGCCGATCAGCAGGAATGCGCACGCCGCAAGTTTCATGGTTTTCATCGTGTTTGCTCCGTGAGGTATCCGGCGCCGCGCCCTTCGTCGGCGCGGGCGGAATCGATGCAGCCAGTCTAGGCTTCGGACGCCAAACGAAACACCCCGCGTGCCGTCAGTCACCTTTGTCGCCTGAGCAACATTGCGTCGGCGGCTTGCTGGCGTGCGTGTCAGTGCGGCGCCAGCCGCCGTTCAGCGTGCGGCGGATTCCGTGTGTCGACGCCGCGCGCATCGGGCTTGCCCTCCTTGTGCAAGCGCGATGCGCCTCCTAACCTTTTTTAAGCGACTGATCGGTCGGCGCTGCGGCATGGTTGCATGCGCAAGCGTCGGGCGATCTTTGCCGTCGTGGAACGCACGTTTGATACGGGACAGGAGCAAGCGCTAAAGCGCTAACGTCTGTCGACCGCGAAGCATGGGACAGGAGCAAGCGCTAAAGCGCTAACGCCTGTCGACCGCGAAGCATGGGACAGGAGTAAGCGCTAAAGCGCTAACGCCTGTCGACCGCGAAGCATGGGACAGGAGCAAGCGCTAAAGCGCTGACTCCTGTCGACCGCGAAGCATGGGACAGGAGTAAGCGCTAAAGCGCTAACGCCTGTCGACCGCGAAGCATGGGACAGGAGCAAGCGCTAAAGCGCTGACTCCTGTCGACCGCGAAGCATGGGACAGGAGTAAGCGCTAAAGCGCTAACTCCTGTCGACCGCGAAGCATGGGACAGGAGTAAGCGCTAAAGCGCTAACTCCTGTCGACACGGAGACACGAGACACGATGAATCCCACCGCAACCCTGCCGCCCGGCATCCTGTTCGCGCAGCCGTTGACGCCCGTCGCCAACTCGCTGTTCCTGTCGTTCCTCGTCGCGGTGATCCCGATCGCGGTCGCGCTGATCGCGCTCGGCGTGCTGCGCCGGCCGGCATGGCAGGCGTCGCTCGCCGGCCTCGTCACCGGCCTCGCGGTCGCGATCGGCGCGTGGGGCATGCCGGCCGGCCTCGCGTTCAACGCGGTCGGCGCCGGCATGGCGCTCGCGGTCGTGCCGGTGATGTGGATCGTGTTCAACGCCTTGCTGCTGTACAACATCGCGGTGAAGTCGGGCCGCTTCGACCAGTTCCGGCAGTGGATGCTCGACCACCTGCCCGACGACCGCCGCCTCGTGCTGCTCGTCGTCGCGTTCTCTTTCGGCTGCCTGCTCGAAGGGATCTCCGGGTTCGGCACGCCGGTCGCGATCACCAGCGCACTCCTGATCGCGCTCGGCTTCCCCGCGCTCGAAGCGCTCACCTACACGCTGCTGTTCAACACGGCGCCAGTCGCGTTCGGCGCGCTCGGCGTGCCGATCACCGTGCTCGGCGCGGTCACGTCGCTGCCGCCCGCGACGCTCGGCGCGATGGTCGGCCGGCAACTGCCGTTCTTCGCGCTGCTGCTGCCGTTCTACGTGGTCGGCGCGTACGGCGGCCTGCGCTCGATCTCGAAACTGTGGCCCGCGCTGCTCGTGTCGGGTGCGAGCTTCGCGATCGCGCAGTTCGTCACGTCGAACTTCCTCGGCTACCAGCTCACCGACGTGCTGTCGTCGCTCACGTCGCTGATCGTCACGATCGGCTTCCTGCAGGTGTGGAAGCCGCAGCCCGATCCGCAATACGCGCTCGCGCGCAGCGTGCCCGCCACGGCCGGCGCCGCGCGCGCGGGCTTCGGCGGCTGGCTGCCGTGGATCGTCGTGTCGGTGATCGTGATCGTCTGGGTGCACGCGAACATCGCGGCGATCGGCGACGTGAAGATCAAGTGGCCGGGCCTGCACAACGCGGTCTTCGTGTCGCTGTACCACAAGCCGTATGCGGCGATCTGGGACTTCCAGCCGCTCGGCACCGGCACCGCGATCCTCCTGTCGGCGATCATCACGGCCGTGCTGACGCGCACCGGCGCCGGCGCGTTCCTCGAATGCGTGGTGAAGACGTGGCGGCAGACGTGGATCGCGATCATCACGGTGATGATGATCGTCGGGCTCGCGTACCTGCTGAACTACTCGGGAATCAGCTACACGCTCGGCACCGGTGTCGCGTCGACCGGTGCGCTGTTCCCGCTCGTGTCGGCGTCGCTCGGCTGGATCGCGGTGTTCCTGTCCGGCAGCGACACGTCCGGCAACGCGCTGTTCGGCAACCTGCAGGTGGTTGCCGCGCGGCAGCTCGGCCTCGATCCGGTACTGATGGCCGCGACCAACTCGTCGGGTGGCGTGATGGGCAAGATGATCTCGCCGCAGAACATCGCGACGGGCGTCTCGACGACCGACCTGAAGGGGCAGGAAGGCATCGTGTTCGCGCGCACCTTCTGGCACAGCGTGATCCTCACGCTACTGCTCGGCGTGCTCGTGTTCCTGCAGCAGCACGTGCTGACGTGGATGATCCCCGCGCTGCCGAAGTGACGCGCGGCGGGAAGCGGCAAGGAAGGCACGAGGAACACAACGACGGAAGGCGCGGGAACAACGCGGGAAACGCGCCCGGAAAAGCGCCGGGAAGCGCGAAGGGAAAAACGCGAAGGGAAAAACGCGAAGGGAAAAACGCGAAGGGAAAAACGCGAAGCCGACGAACGCGCGGCGGCTCAGCGCGCGTGCACCGGCCGCGTCGCGTGCGTTGCGTCGCGGGTCGCGGACTGCGCCGGTACGATGCACGCGAGGAACGCATCGATCGCCGGGCTTTGGCGGCGCGCCTTCAGGTAGTACACGTATTCGTCGATCGTCGTGTCGACGCCGCGCAGCGCGACGACGCGCAGGTCCGGGTGACGCTCGGCCTCGCCGCGCGGAAACAGGCTTCCGCCCACGCCATGCAGGATCGCCTCGCGGATCGCTTCGCGGCTGCCGATCTCGGCGACCGACGTGGCCGCGACCCCGGCCGCCGCGAGGATCGTCTCCGTGCAGCGGCGCGTGACCGACCCTTCCTCGCGAATCAGGAGCCGCACGTCGGCGAGCTGCGCGGCGTCGATCGCGTCGAAGCGTGCGAGCGGATGGTCGCGATGCACGACGAGCACGAGCGGATCGGTCGAGATCACCTTGCGTTCGAGGCCGTCCGCGTCATTGCGCTGCGACGACACCGCGAGGTCGATGCGGAATTCGTGCAGCGCCTGCAGGATTTCCTCGGAATTGCCGATCCGGCACGTGAGCGCGATCGACGGATGCGCGTGCGAGAAGCGGCCGACCGCGTCCATGATGTAGTACGGCCCGGTCGCGCCGATCCGCAGATGGCCTTCGAACAGGCCGCCGACGTTGCGCAGCATGATGTCGGCCTGCGCCTCGAGCGCGATCATCTTCTCGACGAGCGGCAGCAGCTCGATGCCGGTCTCGGTGACCTCGAGCTTGCGGCCGCTGCGATAGAACAGCTCGACGCCGTACAGCTGCTCGACCTGCCGGATCTGCGCGGCGATCGTCGGCTGGCTCACGCCCAGGTGGCGCGCGGCGCGCGTGATGCTGCCCTGCCGGACGGTCGCGTGGAACGCCTTCAGCTGATCGAACACGACTCGGCTTCTCCCCCCTCTTCATCGCGCGTCAGCGTAGCGCATGCGTGTGTCGGCCACGTGAAAGGTGCGCCGTGCGCCGCTTCGAAAAAAAGCTGGGGGTGACCGCAAGAAACCTGCTGGAACCGGTCACGGCCGGGACATGCCGGTGCGGAGTAATAGCGGCAACGCACCGACCGCCGGCCCCGCTCGACCGGCGCCACCCTTACCGACCCACAGGATCCTCTTCATGTCCGCCACCAATCGACGCGATTTCCTGCGCCTCGCCGCCCAATCGGCCGGCGCGATGGCCGCCTACGCCGGCTTCCCGCCGGCGATCCGCAAGGCGCTCGCGATGCCGGCCGCCTATCGCACCGGCACGATCCGCGACGTCGAACACGTCGTGATCTTCATGCAGGAAAACCGCTCGTTCGACCATTACTTCGGCGGGCTGCGCGGCGTGCGCGGCTTCAACGACCCGCGCCCGCACCTGCTGCCGAGCGGCGCGCCGGTGTGGCAGCAGCCGCCGGCATCGGTGTTCACGAAAAACTACCACTCGCGCGGGCTCGACCCGTCCGCGCCGTACGTGCTGCCGTTCTACCTCGACCCGAAGCAGACGACCGAATTCCAGCCGGGCACCAACCACGGCTGGAGCAGCGGCCACCTGTCCTGGAACAACGGCCAGTGGGACCAGTGGGTGAACCAGAAGCAGGACGTGCTGACGATGGGCTACCTGAAGCGCCAGGACCTCACGTACCACTACGCGCTCGCCGACGCGTTCACGATCTGCGATTCGTACTTCTGCTCCGCGCATGCCGACACGGCGCCGAACCGCATCTACCTGTGGACCGGCACGATCGATTCGCGCAACGTGTACGGCACGCAGCCGAACGGCCCCGGCATCGGCGAGCGCAACAACACGAACGGCTACACGTGGACGACCTACGCGGAACGCCTCGAGAGCGCGAAGGTCAGCTGGAAGCTGTACCAGGGCGGCACGGGCATCCCGGGCGACCCGACCGACAACTACACCGACAACTCGCTGATGTTCTTCAAGCGCTTCCAGGTGAAGGAAGGCGCGAGCGGCCCGCTGGTCGACAAGGGCGCGTCGGATCACACGCTCGCCGAGCTGAAGGCCGACGTGCAGGCGAACCGGCTGCCGCAGGTGTCGTGGATCGTGTCGCCGTACAAGTACAGCGAACACCCGCAGGCGTCGCCGACCGACGGCGCGTTCTACATCAACACGGTGCTCGAGGCGCTGACGTCGAACCCCGAGGTGTGGGCGAAGACGGTGTTCATCCTCAATTACGACGAAAACGACGGGCTTTTCGACCACGTCGTGCCGCCGGTGCCGCCGGTCACGAGCGGCGTGGGCGGCCAGGGCATCGTGTCGTCGAACCTGCTGTCGAACCTCGGCGACGAACTGCTCGACCTGAACAAGTACCCGGGCGAGATGAGCCCGCTCGTGCCGGGCGCGGACCCGGGCGGCATCCAGCCGATCGGCCTCGGGCCGCGCGTGCCGCTGATCATCATCTCGCCGTGGACGAAGGGCGGCTGGGTCTGCTCGGAGACGTTCGACCACACGTCGGTGCTGCGTTTCCTCGAAGCGCGCTTCGGCGTGCAGGAGCCGAACATCAGCGCGTGGCGCCGCTCGGTCTGCGGCGACCTCAGGTCGGCATTCGATTTCTCCGCGCGACCCGATACGCGCACGGTGAGCTTCACGGTGCCGCAGCACATCCAGACGGCCGGCCAGGCGTACCAGGTGCCCGCGCAGCAGTCGATGCCGGCGCAGGAGCCCGGCACGCGTCCGGCGCGGGCGCTGCCGTACGAGCTGTTCGTGCATGCCCGCGTGAACGGCCGCGACGACAGCGTGTCGCTCGATTTCGCGAATTCGGGTGACGCGGGCGCCGCATTCTACGTGTACGACCGCCGCAATCCGGCGACGCCGCCGCGTCGTTACGCGGTGTCGTCGCACGACCGCTTCGCCGATACCTGGAGCACGTCGGCCGCGCGCGGCGACTACCATCTCGCCGCGTATGGCCCGAACGGCTATCTGTGCGAATTCCAGGGCAACACGCGGCTGGCCGCGGACGGCCGCCACGCGAACCCGGAAGCGAAGGTCGGCTACGACGTGCGCAACCGCCACGTGTACCTGCAGCTGCGCAACAGCGGCGGCGCGGCGTGCCGCGTGGTCGTCGACAACGCGTACAGCCATGCGCATGCACGCAGCTACACGCTGGAGCCGGGCGAGCGCATCGAGGATCACTTCGAGCTGTCGTCGAGCCACGGCTGGTACGATCTGACGATCACCGCGACCACGCTGCGCGGTGGCGACGACAAGGTCGTGCGCCGCTTCGCGGGCCACGTCGAGACAGGGCGGCCGAGCCAGAGCGACCCGGGGCCGGTGAAGCAGACGGCCTGACGGCAGGCGCGCATCGGTGCGGTCCGGCGTGCTCATGCCGGCCGCACGATGCCGCGTGCCGGTCGCATTCCGGCAGCGGAACCGGTTTTTGGAAACTGAAAACTGTTGACAATGTATCGGGCCGAGGGTATATAACGATCATTCGCCGACATGGCGCCCTCGTTTTCTTCCGCAGCGTCGCTGCCTGCCCGACCATGACTGCCCCGAACGCGCTCAACGCCATCGAACTCCTGCAAAGCCAGTCGCTCGCGATGATTGTCCAGGACATGCTCGAGCGCGCGATCGTGTCCGGCGAATATGCGCCGGGCGAGAAGCTCAACGAAGTCGATATCGCGACCAAGCTGAACGTGTCGCGCGGCCCCGTGCGCGAAGCATTCCGCGCGCTCGAGCAGGCCGGGCTGCTGCGCAACGAGAAGAATCGCGGCGTGACGGTGCGCGTCGTGCCGCTGCGCGAGGCCGAAGAGATCTACGAAGTGCGCGCGATGCTCGACGAGTCGGTCGCGCGCGCGCTCGCGAAACGCATTTCGCCCGACACGCTGAAGGTGCTGAAGGGCATCATCCAGTCGATGAAGGATGCCGCGAAGACGCATGACGTCACGCGCTATACCGAGCTGAACGTGCAGTTCCACGACGCGATGGTGGTCGGCGTCGGCAATACGCATCTCACCGACACTTATCGCCGGCTCGTGCGCCAGCTCGGGCTGCTGCGCCAGGCCGCGATCGAGGCCGAGGAGGATGCGATCGCGGTGTCGGCGGCCGAGCACGACAAGATCGTGCAGGCGCTCGCGAGCGGCGACGAGGAGAAGGCGGTCGCACTGGTGCGCGAGCATGTCGCGCACGGCCTCGCGCGGATGCGCCGCACGCACGAGCAGGGGTTGCCTGCGGCGGGGAAGGCGGCGCGGGAGAAGGCCGGCGCGTGAGCGGGTTGCGGCGCGGGTTTCACCGCGCGTCGATGGCGACAGGGCGCTGAACCGGTCGGTCAGCGCCTTTTGTGTTTACATCGTTCGCATGGTGACGTGCGGTGCGCGATGCGCGTTGTGCCTGGCGGGTTCAGTTCCTGCCGAAGATGACGAGATCCGAGCCGATTGGGGTGATCGTCGGCGCGTTGATCATTTGCCGCTCCGTTTATCAAAGAAATCGTCCAGGACCCAGCCAGTACCAGTCTCGCAGCGCACCTGTGTGTAGGCCCCTTTATTGCATGGCGCCCGCCATCACGCCTTGTCCGCCTTCCCCGCCGCGCTCGCGAACTTCGCGAGCCACGTGTCGACCATCGCCGGCCGCCGGCTTTCGTCTTCCGCACGCTCCTTGCGACGAATCGCATTGCGCACCACGTGCGCGCCCACATAGCGGATCGGCTCCGGCGGGAAATGGCCGAGCGGGCCGCGCACGATCGGGCTGCGCGTCCACGCGTTGTCGAGCCCGAGCACCAGCGACGACAGGATCTGTCCGCCCATGTAGGTCGGCCCGACGCCGTTACCTGAATAGCCGAAGCCGTAGAACACGTTCGGCGCGCCGTCGAGGTGGCCGAAGAACGGGAAGCCCGTCACCGAGCGGTCCGACGGGCCGTTCCAGCTCGCAGTCACCGGCACGCCCGCGAGCGACGGAAAGAATTCGCGCAGGCTCTGCGTGAGCTGCGCCTCGTACGGCGAGCGCCGGTCGAACACCGGCGCGATGCGGCTGCGCCACGAGAACGTGTTGCCGCCCTTGCCGAGCATCAGCCGGCCGTCGGCGGTCGTGCGGTAGTAGTACACGAAGATCCGCGAATCGAGCACCGACACGCCGTCGACGAGCCCGGTCCGTTCCAGCAGTTCCGGGCATTTCTCGGTGATGACCATGTCGCTCGACACGACCGCGATCGTGCGCTCGAACTGCGGGAAGCGGCTCGCCATCCACGCGTTGATCGCGAACACCAGCTTGCCGGCGCGCACGCTGCCGGACGGCGTCCGAACGACGGCCGGCTGCCCTGGCGTGAAGTCGACGAGCGGCGTGCGCTCGTAGATCCGGATCCCCATCTCGAGCGCGACGCGGCGCAGCCCGCGCACGAGCTTGCCCGGATGCACGGTCGCGGCGATCGGCGAATACACGCCGTCGAGATTGCGGGCCGAGCCCGAACGGCGTGCGACTTCAGCGGCCGGCAGCGGCTCGTAGCTGTGGATACCGCACGCGGCGAGCGCGTCGAGCACCGGCGCGAGCGTGCCGACCTGCGCGCGCGACGTCGCGGTGTACAGCGTGCCGTCGAGCCGCAGTTCGGCATCGATGCGATGCGTGCGACAGAAGTCGGCGATGTGCTGGACGGCCGCCTCCGACGCCTTCACGAGCCGGATCGCCTCCGCTTCGCCGAACAGGCGCCGCAGCGTCAGGAATTTGGCTGACCACGTGAGCAGGCACCCGCCGTTGCGCCCGCTCGCGCCGGCGCCGCACAGGTCGGCCTCGAGTATCGCGATGTCGAGCGCCGGGTTCTGCTGCTTCGCCTGGATCGCGGTCCAGAGCCCCGTGAAGCCGCCGCCGACGATGCAGACGTCGGCCTCTATCGTGCCTTGCAGCGCGGGGGCGAGATCGCCGTCGTTGAACAGTGCTTGTTCGATCCAGAAGGGTCGCATCGGATGTCGTGCCGGTAAGGGTCGAGAGAATTGCCGTGCCGCACACGGCGGTAAAACGCAAAACGAAAGCGAACCCGCCGCACCGCAACGCACGGCGACCGGCCGCGCGCCGCGGTGTGGCGGATGCAGCGCGTCAGGCCGCCGCTTCGGCCGACACGCGCCGCACGCCCATCGCCTTCAGCGTGTCGGCGATCGCGGCGACCGCGCCCGGAATGCCGGCTTCGCCGAAGTGGCCGATGCAGCCGACGCGGAACGTGTCGACCTCGGTCAGCTTGCCCGGATACAGAATGTAGCCGCGCTTTTTGACCTCCTGATAAAACCGCTTGAAGTCGTAGTTCGGATCGTCGGGCGCATGGAACGTGACGATGATCGGCGCCTGGATCGCCGGATCGAGGAACGGCCGGAAGCCGAGCGCGCGCATCCCGTCGATCAGCGCGCGCGTGTTGCGCTGGTAGCGGCCGCCGCGCGCGGCGAGCCCGCCTTCGTCGACGTATTGCGCGACGGCCGCATCGAGCGCCGCGACCACGTGCGTCGGCGGCGTGAAGCGCCATTGCGTCGTGCGCTGCATGTAGACCCACTGGTCGTACAGGTCCATCGCGAGCGAATGGCTGTTGCCTTCGCAGCGTTCGAGCGCGGTGCGCTTCGCGATCACGAAGCCGAGCCCAGGCACGCCTTCGAGACACTTGCCGGACGCGGCGATCACCGCGTCGAACGGCGTCGTGCGCGCATCGATGTCGATCGCGCCGAACGAGCTCATCGCGTCGACGATCAGCCCGCGGCCGTGTTTCGCGACGACCTGCGCGACTTCGTGCAGCGGGTTCAGCACACCGGCGCCGGTTTCGCAGTGCACGAGCGCGACGTGCGTGATGGTCGGATCGCCGGCGAGCGCGCGCTCGACGTCGGCCGGATCGACGCGGCGGTCCTCGCTGTAGTCGATCGTCGTGAGCTTGCGGCCGAGCACGCGGCAGATCTTCGCGAGGCGCTGGCAGTACGCGCCGTTGTTCGGCACGAGCACGTGGCCATCGCGCGGCACGAGCGTGCCGATCGCCGCCTCGACCGAGAACGTGCCGCTACCCTGCAGCGGCACGCATTCGTGCGTGCCTTCGCCGTGCACGATCTGCAGCAGCCGTTCACGCAGCCGCGCGGTGATCGCGTTGAAGTCGCTGTCCCACGAACCCCAGTCGCGCAGCATCGCGTCGCGCGTGCGCTCCGAGGTCGTCAGGGGGCCGGGGGTGAGCAGGATGGGCTGGGTGGCGAGCGTCATGGTGTCTCCTTGGTGAAGTCGGGACGTCACGTGAATGCGGCGAACGGATCAGCGGCGGTGCGGGGTGCGCCAGGCCTGCGTGCGGCGCAACAGGCGGTGCGAGATGCAGGCGAACAGCACGCACGCGAACGACGAGGTCGCGAGCACGAGCGTCGCCATCGCGGCGGCCGGGCCCATCTGGCCCGCGTCGTCGAGGTTCAGGATCGCGACGGAGGCGGGCTGCGTGTCCGGTGAGTACAGGAACGCGACGGCGGAGACCGTCGTCATCCCGTTGACGAACAGGTAGCGCGCGATCAGCAGGATCGCCGGCAGGCACACGGGCACGGTCACGCGCAGGAAGGTCTTGTAGAACGGCACCTTCAGCGACGCGGACACGGCCTCGAACTCGCTGTCGATCTGCCGCAGCGCGGTGACGGCGGTCAGGTGGCTCGACGCGTAGTAGTGGACGACCGTGACGATCGCGAGCAGCCACAGCGACCCGTACAGCCCGTTCAGCGGATTGCCGGGCGCGTTGAACAGGAAGATGTAGCTGATGCCGAGCACGAGGCCCGGCACGCCCATCGGCAAAATCGCGCACAGGCTGATGAAGCCGCGCAGCCAGCGCGCGCCGCGGGTTTTCTCGATCAGGTAGGCGCCGCCGAACACGACGATCGTGCCGCCGAGCGCGACGGTCGCGGCCATCCGCAGGCTGTTCTTGTACGCATCGAAGATGCCGGCGCCGATCAGCCCCATCTCGTAGTGCTGCAGCCCGACGCTCATCTGGTACGGCCAGAACTTCACGAACGACGCGAACACCGAGATGCCGACCACCGCGATGAAGAACGCGCACACCAGCGCGCAGTACGCGAGCATCGCGGCGTCGAAGCCGCGCGACGGCTTCGGCTGATACGGCGTCGAGCGTGCGCCGAGCTGCGACTGCTGGCGGCGGCGGATGAAGAAGTCGACGCCGAACGCGACCAGCGCCGGGCACAGCAGCATCAGGCTCACGACCGCGCTGCGGTTGAAGTCCTGCAGCCCGATGATCAGCTTGTAGATGTCGGTCGACAGCACGTTGTACGAGCCGCCGATCACCACCGGCACGCCGAAGTCGTTGATGCACATCGTGAAGGCCACCATCGTCGCGCTGATCAGCCCGTACTTCGCGCCCGGCAGCGTGATCGTGAAGAACTTGCGGATGCGGCTCGTGCCCATCGCGTCGGCGGCTTCGTAGAGCCGGCCGTCCGCGAGCGACAGCGCGGTGACGAGGATCATCAGCACGTGCGGAAACGATGCGTACACCATGCTCAGCACGATGCCCGCCAGTCCGTAGATCGAGTGGCCGTGCAGCAGCGGCTTGAGCAGCCCCGCGTTGCCGAACCAGTAGATGAACGACACGGCGGACAGCAGCGTCGGCGCGAGTAGCGGCAGTAGCGCGATCGTGCGTGCGGCGTTCTTCAGCGGCATGCACGAGCGCGTCAGCGCATACGCGAACGTGAACGCCATCGGCACGACGATCATCGTGACGAGCGCGCCGACCGTCAGCGAATGGAGCATCGAGCGCAGCACGCCGCTGTCCTCGAGATACTCGACGAAGTTGTGTGCGCCGACGAAACGGCCGTCCGCGTCGACGAAGCATTTCTGCACGACGAGCGCGAGCGGCAGCAGCAGGAACAGCGACATCAGCGCGGCCATCGCGACGAGCGCGAGCTGTGCGATGCGGTCGTGCCAGTGCGTGAGCTGCCGCACGTCGGCGGAGGCGGCCGCGCCGCGGCGGCGTTCGGTGAGGACGGCGCTCATTGCAGTCGCTCCTTCGCGCTCGGGAACACGCGGACATGCTCGCGATCGAGCGCGAGGTCGATGCGCGCGCCGGCCTGCACGCCGGTGCGGTCGACGTCGTGATACGACAGGTCGGCGACGATCTCCTGGCCGTCGAGCCCGTCGATCCGGAAGCTCACGCGGCAGAACGCGCCGAGGAACTCGAGCTTCTCGACGCGGCCGGCCAGCACGTTGTCGGCCGTCTCGCCCGGAATGCGGATGCGCAGATCCTCGGGCCGCACGTAGACCGACACGGCCGCGCCCTGGGCCGGCCGGGTCGCGCCATGCCGGCAGTCGAAGCCGACGCCGCCCGCCCGCAGCGTGCCGTCCTGCGCGACTTCGGCGGGGATCGTGTTGACGCGGCCGATGAAGTCCGCGACAAACGGCGACGCGGGCTGCCGGTAGATTTCGAGCGGCGTGCCGATCTGCTCGATCACGCCGTGATTCATCACGACGATGCGGTCGGCCATCGACAGCGCCTCTTCCTGGTCGTGCGTGACCATGATCGTCGTCACGCCGAGCCGCTGCTGCAGCGCGCGGATCTCCTGGCGCAGCCGCACGCGCACGCGCGCATCGAGTGCCGACAGCGGCTCGTCGAGCAGCAGCAGGCCGGGCGACGTCGCGAGCGCGCGCGCGAGTGCGATGCGCTGCTGCTGGCCGCCGGACAGCTGACCGGGATGCTTGCGATGGCTGTCGGGCAGGCCGACCAGCGCGAGCAGCGTATGCACGCGCTCGTGGATCGCGTCGCGCTTCATCCTGCGGTTCACGAGCCCGTACGCGACGTTGTCGAAGACGGTGAGGTTCGGAAACAGCGCGTACGACTGGAACACGATCCCGTAGTCGCGCAGTTGCGGCGGCAGCCGCGAGATGTCGCGGCCGTCCTGCATGATGTGGCCGGCGCTTTGCGCCTCGAGCCCCGCGATGATCCGCAGCAGCGTGGTTTTCCCGCAGCCGGACGGCCCCAGGAAGCAGATCATCTCGCCCTTCATCACGCTCAGGTTGATGTCGGTGAGGACCTGTGTGTCGTTGTACCGCTTTTCGATGCGTTCTACGCTCAGATAGGGTGCCATGCACGCCTCCACGCTGCGGGCGGCCCGGATGCGGGCCGGATACGACGATCGGAAGGGAGGCGGGGCGGCGCGTGTCGCGGCCCCGCTGCCTGGTGCGGCGTTAGCGCCGCGTCATTGCTGTGCTTTCGCCCCGTAGCGCTTCTGCCAGGTATCGAGGATCGACTGACGGTTCTTCGCCGACCACACGAAGTCGTTCTTCACGAGCAGGTCCGCATAGTTGTCGGGGATGCCGGCGAGCTTGCGCGCGACGCCCGGGTACGCGACGATCGCCCACCAGCGCGCGGTGATCTGGTTCGCGTCCTTGCTCGCCATGAAGTCCGCGAGCTTCTTCGCGGCGTCGGGCTGCCTGGTCGTCTTCATGATCGCGGTGCCTTCCATGTCCCAGCCGAGCCCTTCCTTCGGGAACACGAGATCGATCGGCGCGCCCTGCGCCTGCAGTTCATGACCGCGGAACTCGAACGAGATGCCGATCGGGAATTCGCCGGTGCCGGCGAGCGTGCACGGCTTCGAGCCCGAATGCACGTACTGCGCGACGTTCTTGTCGAGCGCGTCCATGAATTTCCAGCCGCGATCGTCGCCGAAGGTCTGCAGCCATGCGGTGACGTCGAGATAGCCGGTGCCCGACGAAACGGGGCTCGGCATCACGATCGCGCCTTTGTAGACCGGCTTCGTCAGGTCTTCCCACGACGTCGGCTTCGGGATGTTCTTGGCCTGCGCGGCGACGCGGTTGTAGCAGATCGTCGCGCCCCACACGTCCATGCCGACCCAGTGCGGCGGCGTGTTCGCGTCGCTGTACTTGCGCGTGAGCTGGTCGAAGCCCTTCGGCGCATACGGCATCAGCATCCCCTGCAGGTCGAGCAGCGTGAGACTCGATGCGGCGAGGCCGAGGATGACGTCCGCGCGCGGGTTGTTCTTCTCCGCGAGCAGCTTCGCGGTGACCGAGCCGGTCGAGTCGCGCACCCAGCGGATCTCGATGTCGGGGTTCGCTTTCTCGAAGGCGTCCTTGTAGGGCTTCATCGCCTCGTCCTCCAGCGCGGTGTAGACGAGCAGCGACGTCTTCGCCTGCGCCGCCTGCGCCGCCTGCGCCGCGCCGAGCGCGACCGCGGCGGCCAGCGCGACGCGCGCCGCGCCCGTCGCCCATGCATTGAAACGCTTCTGTACCGGCACTTCGTTCATCTTCAGACCCCTTGACCGTGGCGCCGCGGCATGCGGCGGATGAGTGGAGACCAGCCCTCTTCGTACTGCCTCGTGTTTCCGTCTTTTGCTTTCTGTTCTCTGCATGTTGTTGACAATCTACAAATCCTCAATTTTAATGTCAAGCATGGAAAACACCTCCTCGGCGCGGCGCGGGCGCCGACAGCTCAACCCCCTTCGAACCGAAAGGACTGAACGTCATGACTGAAACGCCTGTATCCGTGGAAGTGAACGGCCGCCGCTACAACTGGATGCGCCGCCCCGTGGTGGTGGTCTGCGTCGACGGCTGCGCCTATGAGTATCTCGAGATGGCGGCCGAGGCCGGCGTCGCGCCGTTCCTGCGCACGCTGCTGAAGCCGGGCACGGCGCTCAAGGGCGAGTGCGTGGTGCCGAGCTTCACGAACCCGAACAACCTGTCGATTGTTACCGGCGTGCCGCCGGCGATCCACGGGATAAGCGGCAATTACTTCTACGATCGCGACACCGGCGCCGAGGTGCTGATGAACGATCCGAAGTACCTGGTCGCGCCCACCGTGCTCGCGACCTTCGCGGAACAGGGCGCGCGCGTCGCGGTCGTCACCGCGAAGGACAAGCTGCGCCGCCTGCTCGGCAAGGGGCTGAAGGGCATCTGCTTCTCGTCGGAGAAAGCGGACGAGGCGAGCCTCGAGGAAAACGGCATCGACCACGTGCTCGAGCTGGTCGGCAAGCCGGTGCCGAGCGTGTACAGCGCGGACCTGTCGGAGTTCGTGTTCGCGGCCGGCGTGCGCCTGCTCGAGACGCGCCCGATCGACCTGATGTACCTGTCGACAACCGACTACGTGCAGCACAAATGCGCGCCCGGCACCGACGGCGCGAACGCGTTCTACCAGATGATGGACGCGTACCTGAAGCGGTTCGACGAACTCGGCGCGATCGTCGCGATCACGGCCGACCACGGGATGAACGCGAAGCACGACGGCGAGACCGGCGAGCCGAACGTGATCTATCTGCAGGAGCTGTTCGACGACTGGCTCGGCCACGACGCGGCGCGCGTGATCCTGCCGATCACCGATCCGTACGTCGTGCACCACGGCGCGCTCGGCTCGTTCGCGACCGTCTACGTGCCGGACGACGCCGATGCCGACGCGCTGCGCGCGCGGCTCGCCGCGGTGGACGGCATCGAGGTCGTGCTGACGGGCGCCGAAGGCTGCGCGCGCTTCGAGCTGCCGCCCGAGCGGATGGGCGACCTGATCGTGATCTCGAAGCAGGACGTCGTGCTCGGCACGCGCCGCATCAAGCACGACCTGTCGGGCCTCGACGTGCCGCTGCGCTCGCACGGCGGGATCTCCGAGCAGATCGTGCCGCTGATCTTCAGCAAGCCGGTCGCGACCGATGTCGCGGGCCGCGCGCGGCTGCGCAACTTCGACATCATCGACATCGCGCTCAACCATCTGCAGTGACGCGGACGCATCCGCCAGGAGACACTCATGAACGCCATTGCAGCATCGACGGAGGTTCGCACGGTTCATCGTGAAGCACTGCGAATCGATGGTGAAAGGATTCAGCGCGATGCGGTGATCGAGGTACGCAACCCGTACGACGGCTCGCTCGTCGGCACCGTGCCGAAGGCGACGCTCGACGACGTGCGGCGCGCGTTCGCGGTCGCGCGGGCGTACCGGCCGTCGCTCACGCGCCACGAGCGCGCGGCGATCCTGCGCCGCGCGGCCGACATCGTGCGTGCGCGCACCGCCGGGATCGCGGCGCTGATCACGGCCGAGGCCGGCTTGTGCATCAAGGATTCGACGTATGAAGCCGGGCGCGTGGCCGACGTGCTCACGTTCGGCGCGGGCGAAGTGCTGAAGGACGACGGGCAGATCTTCTCGTGCGATCTGACGCCGCACGGCAAGAAGCGCCGCGTGTACACGCAGCGCGAACCGCTGCTCGGCGTGATTTCCGCGATCACGCCGTTCAACCATCCGATGAACCAGGTCGCACACAAGGTCGTGCCGTCGGTCGCGACCAACAACCGGATCGTCGTGAAGCCGTCGGAGAAGGTGCCGCTGTCGTGCTACCTGTTCGCGGACATCCTGTATGAAGCCGGCCTGCCGCCGCAGATGCTGCAGGTGATCACCGGCGACCCGAAGGAGATTGCCGACGAGCTGATCACGAACCCGGCGATCGACCTGATCACGTTCACCGGCGGCGTGTCGATCGGCAAGTCGATCGCGTCGCGGATGGGCTACCGGCGCGCGGTGCTGGAACTCGGCGGCAACGATCCGATCATCGTGATGGAGGACGCCGATCTCGACGAAGCGAGCACGCTGGCGGTGTCGGGTTCGTACAAGAACTCGGGGCAGCGCTGTACCGCGATCAAGCGGATGCTCGTGCACGAGGCGGTGGCCGATCGCTTCACCGAGCTGGTCGTCGAGAAAACCCGCGCGTGGGCCTACGGGAACCCGGCCGATCCGTCGGTCGACATGGGCACCGTGATCGACGAAGCGGCCGCGAAGTTCTGCGAGCAGCAGGTGAACGACGCGATTGCACGCGGTGCGCGGCTGCTGGTCGGCAACGTGCGCGACGGCGCGCTGTATTCGCCGACGGTCGTCGATCGCGTGACGCCCGACATGCCGCTCGTGAAGTACGAGACGTTCGGGCCCGTGTCGCCGATCATGCGTTTTCGCGACATCGACGAGGCGATCCGGATGTCGAACAGCACCGACTATGCGTTGTCGTCGTCGGTCTGCACGAACCGCTTCGACAGCATCACGCGCTTCATCACGGAGCTGGAAGTCGGCAGCGTGAACGTGCGCGAGGTGCCGGGCTACCGGCTCGAACTGACGCCGTTCGGCGGCGTGAAGGATTCGGGCCTCGGCTACAAGGAAGGCGTGCAGGAGGCGATGAAGAGCTTCACGAACACGAAGACCTACTCGCTGCCGTGGTAAGCGGTGTGTGATGCACACGCGCCGGCTCGAAGGCCGGCGCGCGCAATTTCCCGATGGCGGGAGGCGGCCGCGACAGCCGCCTTGGGACGGTCAATCGTCGTCGTGATGGTGATGACGCCAGCCGCGATGCCAGCCGTTGTCGTGCCGGTAGTAGCGGTAACGGTATTCGCCGTAGTACGGGCCGTAATAGACGGGCGCCGGCTCGTACACGACGGGCGGCGGCGGCGCGTAGTAGACAGGCGGCGGCGCCTCGATCACGGGCCCCGGCACGCCGAAATACACGCCGACGTCGGCACGCGCGAACGCACTTGCCGACAGGCAGGCGGCCGCGATGCCGACGGCACTGGACAACAGGATGCGTCTCATTTGCCGTTCACTCCGTCCGCGGGGACCAGGCCCGCGAGCAATCGTTTTACCTGCCTTCATGGTACGTAGCGCATGCCCAATGGGTGATACCGCAGTGTCGCTTCTGTAACCGCAGGTAACGATTCGTCAGACGATCGCCGCGCTGCATCGCGTGGGATTTCGTCTGCGGAATGGGCGCGGCTCGCCTGCGCGTTATTCGACGCGCTCATATCGTTAGCGGATTTGCGTTTTTGCCGGATATCGGCGCGTCGGTAGAATTCGCGGACCTCTCGCGCGGCCGTTCGGGCCGGCGGGTCCACTCCCTTCCATCGTTCGGGGTCCGCACCATGAAATTCCTTCGCTCCATCCTGGTCGTCGCATTGCTGCAGGCCACTGCCGTCACGAGCGCGCTGGCGGCCGACGATCTCGCGCAGATCAAGTCGGCCGGCGTGTTCCGGGTCGGCACCGAAGGCACGTACGCACCGTTCACGTATCACGATGCGTCGGGCAAGCTGACCGGCTTCGACGTCGACATCGCGAGCGCGATCGCGCAACGGCTCGGCGTGAAGGCGGAGTTCGTCGAAGGCAAGTGGGACGGGCTGATCGCGGGCCTCGACGTGAACCGTTACGACGCGGTCGTCAACGAAGTGTCGATCACCGATGCGCGCAAGGCGAAATACGATTTCTCGACGCCGTACATCACGTCCCACGCGGTGCTGATCGTGCGTGCGGACAACACGTCGATCCGCTCGTTCGACGACCTGAAGGGCAAGAAATCCGCGAACACGCTGACCAGCAATTTCGGCAAGCTCGCGGCCGCGCACGGCGCGGACGTGGTGCCCGTGCAGGGCTTCAACGAATCGATCGACCTGCTGAGCGCGGGGCGCGTCGACGCGACGATCAACGATTCGCTGTCGTACCTCGATTTCCGCAAGCACAAGCCCGACGCGAAACTGAAGATCGCGGCGACCGACACGAGCGGCGCCGGTGATGCATCGGGCGTGCTGCTGCGCAAGGGCAGTCCCGCGCTGGTGGCGGCGATCGACAAGGCGCTCGCGGACCTCAAGGCCGACGGCACCTACGCGAAGATCTCGCAGAAGTACTTCGGCCGCGACGTGTCGCAGCCGTGACGCGAGGCTGACCGATGCCGCCCTGGCTGCACTTGATGGCGGAATCGCTGCGGCCCCTGCTGGTGGCAGGGCTCGTGTTCACGGTTCCGCTCACGCTCGCGTCGTTCGCGATCGGCCTGCTGCTCGCGTTCGGCGCGGCGCTCGCGCGCCTGTTCGGGCCGCGCTGGGCGCAGGCCGCCATACGTTTCTACATCTGGCTGTTTCGCGGCT
The DNA here is from genome assembly GCF_905339915.1 of Burkholderia sp. BCC1985. Lineage (NCBI taxonomy): Bacteria > Pseudomonadati > Pseudomonadota > Betaproteobacteria > Burkholderiales > Burkholderiaceae > Burkholderia > Burkholderia sp. BCC1985. Next base: position 151,230 of record NZ_CAJPGY010000015.1, on the reverse strand, counting down.
CGCCGCTGCTCGTGCAGCTGTTCGTGATCTTCTACGGACTGCCGAACGTCGGCATCGTGCTCGATCCGCTGACCGCCGCCGTGATCGGCTTCTCGCTGAACGTCGGCGCGTACAACGCCGAGGTGATCCGCGGCGTGATCGAATCGATCCCGAAAGGGCAGTGGGAAGCCGCGTACTCGATGGCGATGACGCGCGCGCAGGCGCTGCGCCGCGCGATCCTGCCGCAGGCCGCGCGCGTCGCGCTGCCCGCGCTGTCGAATTCGTTCATCTCGCTGGTAAAGGACACGTCGCTCGCGGCCGTGCTGACCGTGCCCGAGATCTTCCAGGCCGCGCAGCGCATCGCGGCCGTCACCTACGAGCCGCTGATCCTCTATACCGAAGCCGCGCTGATCTATCTGCTGTTCAGCTCGGTGCTCTCGTCGCTGCAACGTCGGCTCGAGCTCCGGTTCGGGCGCCATGCGCTGTTCCACGCGGAGTTGCGATGATCCGTCTCGAACGCATCGACAAGTCGTTCGGCGCGCAGCGCGTGCTGACCGGCATCGACCTTGCATTGCAGCCCGGCAGCGTGACCGCGTTGATCGGGCCGTCCGGCAGCGGCAAGAGCACGCTGCTGCGCTGCGTGAACCTGCTCGAAGTGCCGGAGGCGGGCGCGCTCACGGTCGGCGACGCCCGCATCGACTTCGCGGCGGGGCGCCGCCCGTCGCGCGATCACGTGTTCGCGGTGCGCCGTCAGACCGGCATGGTGTTCCAGAACTTCCAGTTGTTTCCGCACCTGAGCGTCGTGCAGAACGTGATGGAAGGGCTCGTGACCGTGCAGCGCTGGCCGCGCGAGCAGGCGCGCGAACGGGCGCTCGCGTTGCTGGACAAGGTCGGTATCGCCGACAAGGCCGACGCATGGCCCGCGACGTTGTCGGGCGGCCAGCAGCAGCGCGTGGCCATCGCACGCGCGCTCGCGCCGTCGCCGCAGGTGCTGCTGTGCGACGAGCCGACCTCAGCGCTCGATCCCGAATTGTCCGTCGAAGTCGTCGAAGTGCTGCGCCAGCTCGCGCGGGAAGGAACGACGATGCTGATGGCCACGCACGACCTGCGCCTGGCCGCGTCGGTCGCGCACGATGCGGTGTTTCTCGCGGATGGCCGGGTGGTCGAGGCCGGCGCATCGCGCGAGCTGTTCGGGCGGCCGCGCGATCCGCGCACCGCGAAGTTCGTCGCGACGCTCGCGCAGGGCGTGCCGGCCTTCTGATCTGCCACGCACGCGGCTGCGTGGGCGATCATTCCTGTCCGTGTGCGTCGAGCACCGCGGCGACGATCGCCTCGGGCGCATCCTCCTGGACCAGGTGCCCCGCGCGCGGCACGCGGATCAGCTTTCCGCCCGCGATGCGATCGGCGAGCGCCTGCCCCTGTTCGCGCGGAATCCATGCGTCGTCCTCGCCCCACACGATGCGCACCGGAAAGTCCGGCGGCGCATAACGGGCCTCGGCTTCCTCGATATAGCGCTGGCGCATCTGCGCGATCTGCCGATAGAACGCCGGCTGGCCGGCCGGCGTGAGCCACGGCGAGCGGTAGATCGACAGCACGTCGTCGCTCAACGGCCGTGCGACTGCATTGCCGATATAGGCCGACACGAGTGCGTGATGCGCATACGCCGGCAGCCCGGTGAACGCGGCTTCGTGCTGCGCGACGTGACGCACGAACGGCGAGCCTTGCGGCGCGATCGCGACGGGGTTCACGAGTGTCAGGTCCGAATACGCGATGCCGTCGAGGAAATGCGCGCGCAGCACGGTTGCGCCGCCGTAGTCGTGCGCGAGTACGCGCGGGCGTGAAAGTTTCCATTCGTCGAGCAGCGCGCCGAACAGCACGTTCTGCCGGCCGAGCGAGACGTCCGTGTCGGGCATGTCCGACTGGCCGTAGCCGAGCAGGTCGTAGAAGAACACGCGATGACGCCGTGCGAGCCACGGCGCGATGCGGCGCCACACTTGCGACGAGAACGGCGTCCCGTGCACGAGCACGAGCGGCGGCCCTTCGCCAAGCGTGCCCCATGCGATCCGGTGACCTTCAAAATTGTAGCGATTGGCGAGCTCGAGCATCGGCGCCTCCGTGCTAACCTGTTTTGGTTGTTAACAGGTTACGCGTGTTCACTCGGATGTGAAACCGATAGGTGAAAATAAATGGTTACTCGACACGAGCCTGCGCGAGCGGCGCATACATGGTGTGCGGCCGATTTCGTCGGCGGCCATCCGGCGCTCGATTTCCTGAACACGGTGGCCGACACGGGCAAGACGCGCGATGAGGACAAACTCGTCGACTGGCCGGCCGTGCGTGCCTGGGCCGGGAAGTCGGGGTTGCTGGCGGAGGCCGACCTGACGCGGTTTCTGCGTCATCCGCGGCAGGACGGCGCGGACGAACTCGCTGCGCTGCACGGTTTTCGCGAGGATGCGTATGCGGCGCTCGCGCACCTGACGGCCGGCGAAGGCGGCAGTGCCGGCGCGCGAGCGGCGGACCGGCTCGCCGAGGCGATTCGCGACGCGATCGGGCGCAGCAGATTCGACGCGGTCGACGGCCGCTTCGCGTGGCGGCCCGATGCGCGGGCCGAGTCGCGATGGATCGACGCGGCCGCGCTCGGATTCGAGCATCTGCTGCGCGGCGACGATTTCGCGCGCGTGCGGCAGTGCGGCCGCTGTACGTGGTTCTTCGTCGATCGCGGCCGCGGCGTCGGACGCCGCTGGTGCGACATGCGCACGTGCGGCAACCGCGCGAAGGTGGAGGCATTCAGGGAGCGGTGAAGCCGGGGCCGCGACGTTGACGGCCCGGTTCTTCCGCGTTCGTCATTCGGCGAGTTCGTGCGGTCGAGGCTCGGGCCACAGCGCCCCGACGACGAACAGTCCGGCGACGAGGAACGGCGCGCCGATCGCGAACAGGATGGCCGTGAGCCCCCACCGGTCCCAGAACCGGTCGATGACCGCACGCTCGGGCGTGACGGGGTCGTACAGCACGTCGACCACCTCGCCTTCGTACAGCCCGGGGCGCGACGAGGTCGAGCCTTGCGCGAACGTGACGGGGCGGCCGCTGTCGGTCGTGAACGCGATGGTCGCCGAATAGAGCGACGTGCGCGTGCGGGACGACTGGGCGGTTTCGGCGATCTCGACCACATGGCCGGTCGAGTGCGCGTAATGGCGGGCGATCTGCCACTGGCGCAGCCCGGCGGCGCCGGCGCCGGCCAGGAAGACGGTGCCGATCGCGATCGGAATCAGCACGATCGCGATGTTCCAGCGGCGCCGGACCGCTTTGCGGGCGGCTGGCGCAGACAGCGCGTCGGCCTGCCGGCCGCGGCGCGCGTTCACGTACAGCAGGCTGCCGATCGCCAGCGATGCGACTGCAAGCAGCGCCGGCACCGCGACGGGCAACCAGCGTTGCGTGAAATCGTCGATGAGCGCGGGACGGTTCGGATGGGCCGGATCGACCAGGACGTCCACGCTTTCGCCGATGTCGTAGGCCGGGACCACCGATGCGGTATTGCCGGCGACTTCGCGGCGGCGGCCGTCGTTCGCCAAATAGGCGACGATCGGGCGGTATGCACGCATCGCGTCGCTGTCCTGCACGATGCGCACGACCGTGCCCGGCGTGCGGATCAGGTCGCCGGCCGCATGGCTCGCGGTGACGGCGAGCATGGCTGCGACCACGAGCAGCGCAACGCCGAGCGCGAGTGCGACGAGCGCGTCCTTACGCGGCATGGCCGGATCCGTAGTGCGCGTCACGCGACGGGCCCGGATGCGATCGGGGGAAGGAGGCGACACGATGTGCGTGCCGTTGTCGGCGTGACCATGCCCTCTGAATGGTCGCGTCTCGTTCACATGATTCCATGTCTGACGTCCCATGCTCTCTCAGTGCCGGCGGCGATACGGCGATCGCCGTCCCGGTCGTGTGATATTTTGTCGGACGATTCTAGCGGAAAGTATCTGGGCGAGGCATCAATGTGATTGCCTGTCGCGAGGAGGGGGAGAGGCCGGGCGGCGCCGGAAATGGAAAAAGGCCGGTCAGCTTGCGCTGACCGGCCTTCGGAATTCCTGGTGGGGCGTGAGTGACTCGAACACTCGACCTACGGATTAAGAGTCCGCTGCTCTACCAACTGAGCTAACGCCCCCAACAGAAGAAAGATTATGCCCGTGTATTTCGGACTTGGCAAGCCCTTTCTGCGAATTTCCTCAAAATATTTCGTAGCGTCGAGGGCGGCTGTCGGCGCGGTAACGAGCCATCGCAGTTGGCGCGCTCCCGGTATGATGACGTCCACACCCGTTGCGCGGCGGTCGCGCAACGTTTTCTGGACATTCGAAGATGGACGAAAACGCAGTCCGCGAATTGCTGGATCGCCTGCTGGCCCCGTGGGTCCGCTCGCTCGGTCTGGTTCCCGTATCGATCGGCGACGACAGCGTCACGATGCGCCTGCCGTTTTCCGGCGAATTCCGTCATTCGGGCGGGGTCATCTGCGGCCAGGTGTTCACGGCCGCCGCCGACACCGCGATGGTGGTCGCGATCTCGGCCGCGCTCGGCGAGTTCCGGCCGATGACCACCGTCTCGCTGAACACGAACTTCATGCGTCCGGTGCGCAAGGGCGACGTGCTCGTCACCGCGCGCGTGCTGCGGATGGGTCGCAACCTGGTATTCGGCGAAGTCGAGCTGTTCGACGAGGACGGCAAGATGGCCGTTCACGCGACGTCGACCTACGCGCTCGTCAGCTGAGCGGCGCGATGTTCGACCAGATCGTCTTCGCGGGCGGCGGCAATCGCTGCTGGTGGCAGGCCGGCTTCTGGGACGTCGCGCAGCCGGCGCTCGGCTTGCGCCCGCGCGTGATCGCGGGGATCTCGGCCGGCGCGGCGACCGCCTGCATGCTGTATGCACGCGACGCCGCGTGGGTGATGCGCTATTACGAGGAAGCGCTGCGCCACAACCGCAAGAACGCATACTGGGGCAACCTGTTCGGCCGCGAGCCGGTGTTTCCGCATTACCGGATCTACCGTCAGGCGCTGCTCGACATCTACGGCGAGCCGTTCGCGCGGCTCGCCGACGCGCCGGAGATCCGCATCGGCGTGTCGCACGTGCCGCGCTGGCTCGGCGCGCGCAGCGCGGTCGCCGCGGGCCTCGTCGCATACAACATCGAAAAGTACCTGCGCAAGACGCTGCACCCGACGCTCGGGCGCACGCTCGGTTTCCGGCCCGAGTTCGTGCGCGCGCAGGCGTGCGCGAGTGTCGACGAACTCGCCGATCTGATCCTGCAGTCGTCGTGCACGCCGCCGTTCACGCCGGTGCTGCGCCGCGGCGGCCGGCCGGTGCTCGACGGCGGGATGGTCGACAACGTGCCGGTCGACGCGCTCGACGCGTCGCCGGGCGACGTGCTGGTGCTCGTCACGCGGCTGTATCCGCGCCCGCAGACGTTCACGGTCGCGCACGGCGACCAGCGGAGGCTGTATGTACAGCCGTCGAGCAAGGTGCCGATTTCGAGCTGGGATTACACGAGTCCGTCGCAGATGCGGCATGCGTACGACCTCGGACGGCGCGACGGCGAGCATTTCCTCACGCGCGTCGACGCGATGACGGGCGGCCGCGTGGCCGCCTGAAGGCGGGAAGCCCGGCAGCAGAGCCGCGCGGCGAGCGCGGCCTGTGCCGGTCAGCACCGGCCGGAGTCCGTCAGCGCACGCGGCGCGGCGTCAGCGCTTCCGGATTGACGACGCTCGACATATCGCCCTGGTCGAACGCGAGGATGTTCTTGAACGCCGCGCTGAAATAGAGCTCGTAGCTTTCGCGCTCGACGTAGCCGATGTGCGGCGTGCAGATCACGTTTTCCATCCGCAGCAGGCTGTAGCCCTGCAGGATCGGCTCGCTCTCGAACACGTCGATCGCGACCATCCCCGGACGGTTGTGCGACAGCGCGTTGACGAGCGCGTTTTCCTCGAGCAGCTCGGCACGGCTCGTGTTGACGAGCAGCGATGTCGGCTTCATCCGCATCAGGTCTTCCTGCTTGACGATCCCGCGCGTGTCGTCGTGCATGCGCAGGTGCAGCGACAGCACGTCGCTCTGCTCGAACAGCGCTTCGCGGCTCTCGGCGGCTGTGTAGCCGTCGGCGCGCGCGGCCTCGAGCGAATGCTCGCGGCCCCAGATCAGCACGTTCATCCCGAACGCCTTGCCGTAGCCGGCCACCAGCCGGCCGATCTTGCCGTAGCCCCAGATGCCGAGCGTCTGGCCGCGCAGCACCTGGCCGAGGCCGAAGTTCGGCGGCAGCGCCGACGTCTTCAGGCCCGACTGCTGCCACGCACCCTGCTTCAGGTTCGCGACGTATTGCGGAATGCGGCGCTGGGCGGCCATCACGAGCGCCCAGGTCAGCTCGGCGGGCGCGACCGGCGAACCCGTGCCTTCGAGCACCGCGATGCCGCGGTCGGTACACGCTTCGAGGTCGATGTGGCTCGAGATGCGGCCGGTCTGGCTGATCATGCGCAGGTTCGGCAGCTTGGCGAGCAGTTGCGACGAAATCGGCGTGCGCTCGCGAATCAGCACGAGCGCCTCGACTTCCGCCAGGCGGCTCGCGAGTTGCCCCAGGCCGCGTACCGTGTTGTTGAAGACCTTCACGTCGTGCTCGGCGAGCATCTCGAAGCAGTTCAGCTTGCGGACGGCGTCCTGGTAGTCGTCGAGGATGGCAATTTTCATGATCAGCGGGAGTCGCGCGTTGAAAGCGGCAGCGGCGGCGGCGCAGGTCGCGCACCCGTCCCGCCCGGCCGGGGCCGACATGATGCTACGTCGGCGCACGTCGTGGTGTCTTTTTAACAGGTTGTTACGCTCCGCCGCAATCGGCGCCGGCCTGAGCCGGCGCCGCTCCCGTCGGGTGCGGCGGGGTCCGCTGCCGTGTCGCGTCAAATACGTCCTTCCTGATTCGGACGTTTCCTCGACGAGGTTCACCCAATTGTTGCTTCAATCAGAATAATTGGATCATCCATTCGCGATGAGTGAGGATTTTTGACTATTTTTATCGTCAAGGCGGCCCTTGTTGAGCAACTCTGCATCATTTCCGCTGTCGTAGGAGAATTACGCATTTGCTTCAACTTTTTGAAGTTGTAACAGCGGCAGGAGTCGTTATGGATCATTTGCAGTCGATGCGCGTGTTCGTCAAGGTTGCGGATCTCGGCAGTTTCGCGCGGGCCGCGAGTGCAATGGATATTTCCAACGCGGTCGCGACGCGTCACGTCGCCGATCTGGAAGGCCGGCTCGGCACGCGCCTGCTGAACCGCACCACGCGCAGCCTTTCGCTGACGGAGTCGGGCCAGGTCTATCTGGAGCGGGCGCGCCAGATTCTCGATGAGCTCGAGGATGTCGAACAGATGGTCGTCGCGCGCAATCACGAGCCGGTCGGCACGTTGCGCATCGTCGCGCCGGTCGTGTTCGGCCTGCACAACCTTGCGCCCGTCCTGCAGTCGTACACCGAGAATTTCCCGAAAGTGGTGCCGGATCTGACGCTGGTCGACCGCCAGGTCGATCTCGTCGAGGAAGGTTTCGACGTCGGCATCGTCGTCACGCGCCAGATGCGCAGCGCGAGCATCGTCACGCGTCGGCTGACCACGGGCTGCATGACCGTGTGCGCGACACCGAGCTACCTGGAAAAGCACGGTGTGCCGACCCATCCGGAGCATCTCGCCGAACACCCGGCGCTGAGCCTGCCGACCGAATACTGGGGCGACGAGCGCGTGTTCACCGGACCGGACGGCGAAGTGCGCGTGCGCCCGACCAACGTGATCGTCGCGAACAATACCGCGATGCTCCGCCAGTTCGCGCTGCTCGGGATGGGCGTCGCGATCCTGCCCAGCTACCTGATCGGCAGCGACATCGCGCGCGGCGCGCTGGTCCGGCTGCTGCCGGATTTCCGGCTGCCGCAGGTCGAGATCAACATCGCGTATCCGAGCCGGCGCCACCTGCCCGCGAAGGTGCGCACGTTCATCGACCACCTCGTCGAATATTTCAGCCACTCGACCGACGCGATGATGGGCGAACAGTGGGCCGCACAGAGCGCGGCGCCTGCGCCGATCGGCGTCGAGATGCGTGCCGAGCCGCCCGAGTCGACCGACCCGAACCTGCAGCCGCGGCTCGCGCGTTCGCCGCGCGCGCGCGTCGCGGTGCCGTCGCCGCTGTAACGGCGCGGCGGCCGCGCACCGGCACGGCCGGCAGCAGGCACCAAGAAAAAACGCGGATCGAGCGATCGATCCGCGTTTTTTTATCGCCGCTTCACCGGCTTACTACGGGCCGGGAAACCCCGGCGCCCGGTGCGTCAGGAGCCCGTCTTGCGCGCCGTCGTCTTGCGGGCGGCGGTCTTGCGCGCCGGTGCCGGTTTCACGTCGGCGCCTTCCGTCACGGTTTCGGCATCCTTCGTCGCCGATTTTGCCGTCTTCTTCGCGGCAGCGGCCTTCGGTTCCTTCTTCTCGAACTCGAAACCGATCTTGCCGTCCGGCTGCTTCACGAGGAATGCCTTGAAGTTGCGGCCCGTGCGCGACGACTTGAAGTTCGGCAGCAGATCCGTGCGGCCGTCGGCCAGCAGTTTCGCCATCTGCTCGCGCGTGATTTCCTGCTGCAGGATCACCTTGCCCGAACGGAAGTCGCAGGTCTTCGGATTCGCGACCGAGTGCTCGCACACATAGCTCATCCCGTGCTCGAACACGCGGCCCTTGCATTTCGGGCATGCGCCGACCGGTTCCTGCGCGGAGAAGTCGGGCGCTTCGCCTTCCTCGCCGCCCTGGTCCTGGCCGAAGTCGAACTCGAGCTTGTAGTTCTTCGTTTCGTCGTCGAACGAGAGCTTCAGGATCGCCGAGAACGGACGGCCCATCTTGCTGCGGAAGCCGGACAGCGGGCCGATGGTTTTTTCCCGCAGCAGCTCCTCGACTTCCGCGATCTCGAACTGCCGGCTGCCCGGAATCTTCGAGATCGAGAACTCGCACTTCGTGCATGCGAAGCGGCGGTAGTTTTCCTTCACCTGGCCGCCGCAGTTCGGGCACGGCGTCTCGAGCGTCGCGTAATCGCCGGGGATCGTGTCGGAATCGTATTCCTTCGCGCGCTTGACGATCTGCTGCGTCATGCGGGCGATTTCCTGCATGAACGCGTCACGCCCGAGGTTGCCGCGCTCCATCTGCGACAGCTTGTATTCCCATTCGCCGGTGAGCTCGGGCGCGGTCAGTTCCTTCACGCCGAGCCCGCGCAGCAGCGTCATCAGCTGGAATGCCTTCGCGGTCGGGATCAGCTCGCGGCCTTCGCGCACGAGATACTTCTCGCCGAGCAGGCCTTCGATGATCGCCGCGCGCGTCGCCGGCGTGCCGAGGCCCTTTGCGGCCATCGCCTCGCGCAGCTCGTCGTCCTCGACGAGCTTGCCCGCGCCTTCCATCGCCGACAGCAGCGTCGCTTCCGAGTAGCGTGCGGGTGGTTTCGTCACGAGCGCGACCGCGGCGATCTCGTCCGTCTTCACCTTCTCGTCCTTCTGCACCGGCACGAGGTTCGCGTCCGCGCCTTCGGCGTCGCGGCCGTACACCTGCAGCCAGCCCGGCTCGACGAGCACCTTGCCTTCGGTCTTGAAGTGATGGCCGGCGACTTCGGTGATCCGCGTCGTGACGCGGAACTCGGCCGCCGGGAAGAACACCGCGAGGAAGCGCTTCACGACCATGTCGTACAGCTTCTGCTCCGGCTCGGACAGCGACTTCGGCGCCTGCAGCGTCGGGATGATGGCGAAGTGGTCGCTGATCTTCGAGTTGTCGAAAATCCGCTTGTTCGGCTTCACCCAGCCCTTGTCGAGCACCTGCTTCGCGTGCGGCAGGTAGTTGTGGCTCTCCTTGAGCATCTCGAGCGTGGACTGCACCGTCGAAATGTAGTCTTCCGGCAGCGCGCGCGCGTCGGTACGCGGGTACGTCAGTACCTTGTGCTTTTCATACAGCGCCTGCGCGAGACCGAGCGTGTTCTTCGCGGAGAAGCCGAAGCGGCTGTTCGCTTCGCGCTGCAGGCTCGTCAGGTCGAACAGCAGCGGCGACAGCTGGGTCGACGGCTTCGATTCCTCGGACACCGTGCCGACCTGGTCGCGGCACGCGGCGACGATCGTTTCGGCGGCCGGCAGGCTCCAGAGGCGCGAGTCGCGCTTTTCCGGATCGAATTCGTCGCGCTTGAATTTCGGGTCGAACCACTTGCCTTCGTAGAAGCCGCCCGCGCATGCGAACTCGGCCTTCACTTCCCAGTAGTCGCGCGGGATGAAGCGGCGGATTTTCTCTTCACGTTCGACGACGATCGACAAGGTTGGCGTCTGAACGCGGCCGACGGTCGTCAGGAAGAAGCCGCCGCCCTTGCTGTTGAACGCGGTCATCGCGCGCGTGCCGTTGATCCCGACGAGCCAGTCGGCTTCCGAGCGGCAGCGTGCGGCGTCGGCGAGCGGCTGCATGTCCGAGTCGGTGCGCAGGTGCGCGAAACCGTCGCGGATCGCCTGCGGCGTCATCGACTGCAGCCACAGACGCTGGACCGGCTGCTTCGCCTTCGCGTGCTGCACGATCAGGCGGAAAATCAGCTCGCCCTCGCGCCCCGCGTCACATGCGTTGATCAGGCGGTCGACGTCCTTGCGCTTCATCAGCTTGGTCAGGACTTTCAGGCGCGACTCGCTTTTTGCGATCGGGTTCAGGTCGAAATGCGGGGGGATGACGGGCAGATGAGCGAAGCTCCATTTCCCCCGCTTGACCTCGTACTCTTCCGGGGCGGCGATTTCCAGCAGGTGGCCGACCGCGGACGACAGGACGAATTCGTCGCTCTCGAAGTATTCGTCATGCTTGGTAAAGCCGCCCAAAGCGCGCGCGATGTCGTTCGCGACAGAAGGCTTTTCCGCAATGATCAGAGCTTTGGACATGACAGATGTGTGTTGGTAGACCGGGTTCGCCGGCGTGGGTCCCTTTTACGACGGCTTTATAGCACACGCCGCAGCGACGGCGGCTCGGCGTGCAAAAAGCGGCTCATCATAGAGGGGGGGCGCAACGGCGGCAAGCGCACCCGGCGCGGCGGCACGCGCAACGGCGCGAAAAGCCGCCCGGCCGGTGCGCGGTTCACGCCTCGACGTTCAGGATATTGCGCAATTTCGGTGCGTGCGGCGCGCCGGGCACGGCGCTCAGGTCGGACAGCATTCGTTCGACGATCGTCGCGTGCGGCAGCACCGTGCCGAAGAAGCGCGCGGTGTTCGCGTCCTCGATCAGGATCGTCGGGAAATTCTCGACGTCGAGATCGTCGAGCCGGTCGGCATGGGTTTCGATGTCGATCCACGCGAAGCAGGCGTCGGGATGGGTATCGGCGAGCTGGTCGAAGGCCGTCCGGTAGTCGCGGCAGGTGCCGCACCACTCGGCGCACAGGCAGGCGACCAGCAGCGTGTCGGGATCGGCGAGGCGCTCGGCGATCCGATCGGCATCGGTGTCGAGATTCAGCGCGGGCATGGAATTCCTTGGGTAGCGTCGGCGGCACGGGCCGCCCTATGCGGGGGACTGTAGCACGCCGGACGCGGGCGGAGTGGGCGCCACGTCAAGCCGCGCGAAGCGTCCGCCGGGCACGCTCGCGACGCGGCCGGCCAGTTCGAGCGCGAGCAGCGCGCGATGCAGCGCGTCATCCGACAGGCCGCTGTGCTCGGCGAGCCACTCGTAAGTAACGGGGCCGTATCCCAGTGCGGCGAGCACGGATCGCTCGGCCGGGTCGTCGGGCGGCACGCCTTCGGTTCCGGTCGATGCGGTGGATGGAACGGCGCAATCCGGTTTCCCGACATGCTCACCCGCGCGTCGCCCCAGCGTGCCGGCTGTTTCGCCGTTATCGGGGCGCGTACGCGAATTCGCCGCGGCGTGGGCGGTGTGCGTTGCCGGTTCGTCCAGCCCGTACTCCTCGAGCACGTCGAGCGGTGTCGCGGTGAGCTTCGCGCCGTCGCGGATCAGCGCGTGGCAGCCCTGCGCGAGCGGCGCGTGGATCGAGCCCGGCATCGCGAACACGTCGCGGCCCAGCTCGTTCGCGAGGCGTGCGGTGATCAGCGAGCCGGACCGCGGCGCGGCTTCGACGACGAGCACGCCGAGCGCGAGCGCGGCGATCAGCCGGTTGCGCTGAGGGAAATGCGACGCCCGCGCGGGTGTGCCGAGCGGCCATTCGGACAGGATCGCGCCGCGCGCGGCAATGTCGTGCGCAAGCGTGCGGTGCCGCGCCGGATAGACGAGATCGGCGCCCGTCGCGATCACCGCGACCGTGGCGGCGCGGCCGTCGAGCCCGCCGCGGTGCGCGGCGCCGTCGATGCCGAGCGCGAGGCCGGAGACGATCGCGAGCCCCGCGTCGGACAGCGCATGGGCGAAGCGGGTGGCGTCGGCGAGCCCTTGCGGCGTCGCATGGCGGCTGCCGACCACGGCGAGCCCGCGTGCGTGCAGCAGGTCGAGCCTGCCCTTTACATATAGCAGCGGCGGCGGGTCGTGCAGGTCGCGCAGCCGTGGCGGATAGACGGGATCGTTGAGCGTGACGATCGCGTTGCCCGGTGTGTCGAGCCATGCCAGCGCGGCGTCGGTGCATGCGTCGAGGTCGTCCCGCTCGCTGGCGCGCACCGCCCGCGCGGCGGCAGCGCTGCTCGCCGCGCCGATGGCCTGGTCGGACGCGGCGAGCAGCGCCGCCGGCGAGCCGAATGCGTCGAGCAGCGCGTGCAGCACGGCGGGGGAGATGCCCGGCGCATGCGCGAGCTGCAGCCACGCGCGCAACGCGGAAGTCGTCAGCGCTTGCGGCGACATGAGGTTCCCCTCGAACGCGGCGGCCAGCGGAGCGCGTGGCGCCATGATAAAATTTTCATCATCCGAAATACTCGACAGGGCCGCGCGCACGAGCGCCCGGCCAATTGCAGGAGGCATGACCTGCGGCGTTGATATGCCGCGCGTCTGCCTCATCTTCATTGCATCCCGGCGGCGGCGCCAGCCGGCCGGATGGCCGATGCGGCACGCCGCTCCACCGAATACCGAACACCATGGCTTTGCTGAACATTCTTCATTACCCCGACAAGCGGCTGCACAAGGTCGCGAAGCCCGTCGACAAGGTCGACGACCGGATCCGCAAGCTCGTCGCCGACATGGCCGAAACCATGTACGCCGCGCCGGGCATCGGCCTCGCGGCGACGCAGGTCGACGTGCACGAGCGCGTGATCGTGATCGACGTCTCCGAGGAGAAGAACGAGCTGCGCGCGTTCATCAACCCCGAGATCATCTGGTCGAGCGACGTGAAACAGGTCTACGAGGAGGGCTGCCTGTCGGTGCCCGGGATCTACGACGAAGTCGAGCGTCCCGACCACGTCCGTGTACGTGCGCTCAACGAGCACGGCGAGACCTTCGAGCTCGACTGCGAGGGCCTCCTGGCCGTGTGCGTGCAGCACGAGATGGATCACCTGATGGGGCGCGTGTTCGTCGAGTATCTGTCGCCGCTGAAGCAGACCCGCATCAAGACGAAGATGAAGAAACTCGAACGCGCGATGTGACGCGCGTGTGCCCAGCCCGATCCCGAACGCTGTCATGACCCATACGTTGCGCGTGATTTTTGCCGGCACGCCGGAATTTGCCGCGGCCGCACTCGCCGCGATCCACGAGGCCGGTTTTCCGGTGCCGCTCGTGCTCACCCAGCCCGATCGCCCGGCCGGGCGCGGGATGAAACTGCAGGCGAGCGCCGTGAAGCGCTATGCCGTCGAGCACGGGATGCCCGTCGCGCAGCCGCCGTCGCTGCGCCGCGCGGGCAAGTACCCGGCGGAGGCGGCCGACGCGATCGAGCTGCTGCGCGCGACGCCGCACGACGTGATGGTGGTCGCCGCATACGGCCTGCTGCTGCCGCAGGAAGTGCTCGACATTCCGCGTGCCGGCTGCATCAACATCCACGCGTCGCTGCTGCCGCGCTGGCGCGGCGCCGCGCCGATCCACCGCGCGATCGAGGCCGGTGACGCCGAGACGGGCGTCACGCTGATGCAGATGGACGTCGGCCTCGACACCGGCGCGATGATCGAGGAAACACGCGTCGCGATCGCGTCCGACGACACGACCGCCACGCTGCACGACCGGCTCGCCGCCGACGGCGCGCGGCTGATCGTCGATGCGCTGGTGCGGCTCGAGCGCGACGGCACGCTGCCCGCCACGCCGCAGCCGGCCGACGGCGTGACCTATGCGGAAAAGATCGGCAAGCACGAAGCGGCGCTCGACTGGCGCAAGCCGGCCGACGTGCTCGCGCGCCAGGTGCGCGCGTTCGACCCGTTCCCGGGCGGCGTCGCCACGCTCGACGGCGCGGCCATCAAGCTGTGGGCGGCCGAACCGGTGGCGGCGCGCGGCACGACTGTCGACGTGGCGCCCGGCACGATCGTCGAGGCTGCGCCGGAGGGCGTGGTCGTCGCCTGCGGCAGCGGCGCGCTGCGCGTCACGCAACTGCAGAAACCGGGCGGCAAGCGGCTGCCCGCGCGCGAATTCCTGGCCGGCTCGCCGCTCGCCGCGGGCCAGCGCTTCGCGTTGCCTGACGCGGCCTGAGCGTCATTCGACACGGCATCGCGCCAGCGCGCAATCGGCCGGATGGCCGAGTCGCGCAGCGCGGCAGGCGCGCGTAGAATTTCCCTGCGCATTCCGGTTTCGAGGTTCTCATGCTTGGCATCACCCATTTCGGCTTCTTCGTGCTCGCGGTCTTCCTGCTGAATGTCACGCCCGGCCCCGATACGGCGTACATCGTCGGCCGCAGCGTCGCGCAGGGCCGTGGCGCGGGGCTGATGTCGGCGCTCGGCATCTCGGCCGGCTGCTGCGTGCACACGCTTGCGTGCGCATTCGGCCTGACCGCGCTGCTCGCGGCGTCGGCGGCCGCGTTCACGGCGATCAAGCTGGTCGGTGCCGCTTACCTGATCTACCTCGGCGTGCGCATGATCGTCACGAAGCAGGCCGCCGCGCCGGCAGGCGCCGAGGCGGCGCAGGCCACGGCCGCGAAGCCGCTGCGCCAGTTGTTCATGCAGGGTTTCTGGACCAACGTGCTGAATCCGAAGGTCGTGCTGTTCTTCGTGTCGTTCTTCCCGCAGTTCGTGTCGGCCGACAGCCCGCACAAGGCGCTGGCGTTCCTGGCCCTCGGGTCGGTGTTCCTCGTGATGAGCACCGTCTGGAGCTGCATCGTCGCGTGGGTCGCGGGTAGCGTCACACAGCGCTTTTCGGGCAAGCCGGGCGTCAGGAAATGGCTGGATCGCACGGTGGGCAGCGCCTTCGTCGGCCTCGGGCTGCGGCTCGCGGCGACGCAACGCTGAAATTGAATTTTTCCGGCAAGACCTTATCTAACAAATCGCTTACAATTTTCCGCCGCGCACTGTGATGTCGGCGGGTCCCCTGACGGATAAGGAGTGGGTATGTTCAATTGGGTCAAAACGGCGATGCTGATGGCCGCGATCACGGCCCTGTTCATCGTGATCGGCGGCATGATCGGTGGCTCGCGCGGCATGACGATCGCGCTGCTGTTCGCGCTCGGCATGAATTTCTTCTCATACTGGTTCTCGGACAAGATGGTGCTGCGCATGTACAACGCGCAGGAAGTCGACGAGAACACGGCGCCGCAGTTCTACCGGATGGTGCGCGAGCTCGCCACGCGCGCGAACCTGCCGATGCCGCGCGTCTATCTGATCAACGAGGACGCGCCGAACGCGTTCGCCACGGGCCGCAACCCCGAGCACGCGGCAGTCGCCGCGACGACGGGCATCCTGCGCGTGCTGTCCGAGCGCGAGATGCGCGGCGTGATGGCGCACGAGCTCGCGCACGTGAAGCACCGCGACATCCTGATCTCGACGATCACCGCGACGATGGCGGGCGCGATTTCGGCGCTGGCCAACTTCGCGATGTTCTTCGGCGGCCGCGACGAAAACGGCCGTCCGGCCAATCCGATCGCGGGCATTGCGGTCGCGCTGCTCGCGCCGATCGCCGGTGCGCTGATCCAGATGGCGATCTCGCGGGCGCGCGAGTTCGAGGCCGACCGCGGCGGCGCGCAGATCTCCGGCGATCCGCAGTCGCTCGCCACCGCGCTCGACAAGATCCATCGCTATGCGGCCGGCATCCCGTTCCAGGCGGCCGAAGCGCATCCGGCCACCGCGCAGATGATGATCATGAACCCGCTGCACGGCGGCGGCCTGCAGAACCTGTTCTCCACGCACCCGGCGACCGAGGAACGCATCGCGCGCCTGATGGAGATGGCCCGTACCGGCCGCTTCGATTGATCCCAGGCGCATCGCGCGGCCATTGCCGCGCGGGGGCGCGATGCTACCCCGCACGCTTCGCGCTGCGGGGTTTTTCATTTCTGCGCGCCGTAAAGGGGCCAAAGGGTTCGCGCGGTCGCACGCTACAATGCGCGGTTTGGAATCGCGCGGCCTCGGGGCCGTTGCGATCCCGCCGTTTGCCGCCTGTGTTTGCCGTGCCTGCTTGCCGCGCTTGATTGCCGATTCCGTTCCGATGACACGAACCCGTTCCTCCGCCCCGTCTTCCTCCGGCCGCCCGGCGCGCCCGTCCGCGCTGCATCTCGCGCCCGATTCGCTGGGCTTCGCGCTCGACGCGGCCGCGCAGGCAGTCGATGCGGTGCGGCGCGGCACCGCGCTGCCGGCGGCACTGGCCGCGGTGTTCGCGCAGATGCCGGCCGGCACGCAGGCGCTCGCGCGCGGCGCGACGCAGGACGTTGCGTATCGGACGATGCGTCGTCTCGGGAGCGCCGATTGGCTGATCGGCCGGCTCGTCAGCAAAGCGCCGCCCGCGCATGTGCATGCGGTGCTCGCCGGCGCATTTGCGCTGTTGCTCGATCCGGAAGAAACGGCTGCATATCCGGCGTTCACGATCGTCGACCAGGCCGTGACTGTAATCGGCGCGCGACGCGAATACGCGTTCGCGAAGGGGCTGGTCAACGCGGTGCTGCGGCGTTTCCTGCGCGAGCGCGACGTGCTCGTCGCGGCGCTGCAGGACGATCCGGTCGCGCGCTGGAATTACCGCACCTGGTGGGTCGACGCGGTGAAGCGCGCATGGCCCGACGCATGGCAGGCGATCCTCGCGGCCGGCGAGCGCCAGGGGCCGCTGACGCTGCGCGTGAACGCGCGCCGCGCGAGCGTCGACGCGTATCTCGACACGCTGCGTGCGAGCGGGATCGACGCGACCGCGATCGGCCGGCACGCGGTGCGGCTCGCGTTGGCGCTGCCGGTCGATCGCATTCCGGGCTTCGCCGATGGCGTCGTGTCGGTGCAGGACGCCGGCGCGCAGCTCGCGGCCGAGTGGCTCGGTGCGCGCGACGGCATGCGCGTGCTCGACGCGTGCGCGGCACCGGGCGGCAAGACCGGGCATATCCTCGAACTGGCCGACGCGGAAGTCGTTGCGCTCGAAAGCGACGCGACGCGCGCGGCGCGTATCGGCGAGAACCTCGCGCGCCTGTCGCTCGCGGCGGACGTGCGCGTCGGCGACGCGGGCGCACCGGACGCGTGGTACGACGGCCGTCCGTTCGACCGCATCCTGGCCGACGTGCCGTGCTCGGCGTCCGGCATCGTGCGCCGTCATCCCGACATCCGCTGGCTGCGCCGCGAAGCCGACATCGCCGCGCTCGTCGCGGAACAGCGCCGCATCCTGAGCGCGTTGTGGCCGCTCGTGAAACCGGGCGGCGAACTGCTCTACGTGACCTGTTCGATCTTCCCCGAGGAAGGTGAATTGCAGGCGCGCTGGTTTGAAGCGGCCTGTGAAGATGCGGTACGATTGGACGCGCCCGGCCAACTGCTGCCGGGCGGCGTGCACGGCGGGGCGGCCGGCGCACGCGACCAGAACACCGATCACGACGGATTCTTCTACGCGCGGTTTCAGAAACGGTGACGATCAAACACCTTTTTCCACTTCGGCTTGCGGCCGTCCTGCTGGTCGCGTTGACGCTGTGCCTGACGGTCGTTCGGCCGGCGCGCGCCGAGTCGATCGCCGTGCAGCGCGCATCGCTGCAGGCTGACGGAAGCGGCTGGAGCCTCGATGCCCGCTTCGATTTCGAGCTGAATCCGAACCTCGAGGATGCCGTCAACAAGGGCATCCCGCTTTACTTCACGACCGATTTCGAACTGGGCCGCGCGCGCTGGTACTGGTTCGACGAGCAGCCGGTGTCGGTGTCGCAGACGATCCGGCTGTCGTTCCAGCCGCTCACGCGCGAGTACCGCGTGTCGACGGGCGGCCTGCAACTCGGCTTCCCGTCGCTGAAGGACGCGCTCGCGGTCGTCCGGCACATCACGTCGTGGCACGTGATCGACCGCAACCAGGTGCGTGCCGGCGAAACCTACACGGCCTCGGTGCGGATGCAGCTCGATACGGCGCTGATGCCGAAACCGTTCCAGGTCGACGCGGTGAACAACCGCGACTGGACGCTCGGGTCGGACTGGAAGCGCTTTACCTTCACGGTGACCGAACGTGCTAAATAAAGTGCGCCGCGCGGCCAGCGGGAAGAGCCTCCTCGTTCGCGTGATCGTCTCGACCGTCGCGATCACCGCACTGCTGCTGCTCGTGCTGCTCGCGGCCGCGAGCGCGAACACCGAATTCTTCGACCGCTACTACTCGTGGCTGTACGCGACGAACATCGTCGTCGCGCTCGTGTTCCTGCTCGTGGTGCTCGGGCTGATCGGGATGATCGTCGTGCGCCTGAGGAAGGGCAAGTTCGGCACGCGGCTGCTCGCGAAGCTCGCGGTGTTCTTCGCGCTCGTCGGCGTGGTGCCGGGCGGGATCATCTACATCGTGTCGTACCAGTTCGTGTCGCGCAGTATCGAGTCGTGGTTCGACGTGAACGTCGAGACCGCGCTGACGGCCGGCCTGAACCTCGGCCGCGGGATGCTCGACGCGTCGCTGTCCGACCTGCAGACGAAGGCGCGGCTGATGTCCGACCAGCTCGCGAGCGTCGATGCGAACACGAACGGCACGACGCTCACGCTCTTGCGCCTGCGCGACCAGTTCGGCGTGCAGGATGCGACGATCGTCGAGCCGAGCCGCGGCGGCTCCGGCGCGGCGCCCGACCTGCACATCGTCGCGCAGGCATCGGGCAATTTCGCCGCGCTGATTCCGGACGACCTGCCGACGCCGCTGATGCTGAGCCAGGCGCGCGAACACGGCGCGTATGCGGCGATCGAGGGCGAGGTCGACGGCGACCCGCGCGCGCACGGCGCGAAGGGCGCGCTGCGGCTGCGTGTCGTGCGGCCGATTCCCGACGCGACGACGTCGCTGCTGCAGCCGGCGGAGCGGTTCCTGCAGCTCACGCAGCCGGTGCCGCCCACGCTCGCGCACAATGCCGACGCGGTGCAGCGCGCGTATCGCGAGTACCAGGAAAAATCGCTCGGCCGCACGGGCTTGCGCAAGATGTACATCGGCACGCTGACGCTCGCGCTGTTCCTCGCGACCTTCATCGCGATGATGCTCGCGCTCGCGCTCGGCCAGCAGCTCGCGCGGCCGCTGTTCCTGCTCGCGCAGGGCACGAAGGAGATCACGGAAGGCGACTACACGCCGAAGCGCGAGATCAAGTCGCGCGACGAGCTCGGCTTCCTCACGCAGTCGTTCAATGCGATGACGCGCCAGCTGTCCGAGGCGCGGCTCGCGGTCGAGAAGAACCGCGTCGCGCTCGAGCATTCGAAGACCTATCTCGAGAGCATCCTCGCGAACCTGACCGCCGGCGTGTTCGTGCTCGATCGCCAGTTCCGGCTGACGACGGCCAACCGCGG
Organism: Burkholderia sp. BCC1985; assembly: GCF_905339915.1. Lineage (NCBI taxonomy): Bacteria > Pseudomonadati > Pseudomonadota > Betaproteobacteria > Burkholderiales > Burkholderiaceae > Burkholderia > Burkholderia sp. BCC1985. Next base: position 131,480 of record NZ_CAJPGY010000015.1, on the reverse strand, counting down.
CGCCGAGCGCATTTTCCGCCAGCCGTTCGGCGCGATGATCGGCACGGCGCTCGACCGGATCGGCGTCGTCGCGGAATTCGGCGCGATGGTGCGCAAGGCGTTCGCCGATCGCGAAGCGGCGTCCGACGACGGCGGCGGCGACCGCGGCCACTGGCAGCAGCAGTTCGCGATCGAAGTGCCGGGCGAAGCCGATCCGCTGACCTTGCTCGTACGCGGCACGCGCCTCGTATCGACCGTCGAGGGCGAGGCCGACGATCCGCAGACGTCCGGCTACGTCGTCGTGTTCGACGACATCTCCGACGTGATTTCCGCGCAGCGTTCGGTCGCATGGGGCGAGGTCGCGCGGCGGCTCGCGCACGAGATCAAGAACCCGCTGACGCCGATCCAGCTGTCGGCCGAGCGGCTGCAGATGAAGCTGTCCGACAAGCTCGCGCCGCCCGATGCCGACGTGCTCAAGCGCGGCGCGACGATGATCGTCAACCAGGTGGCCGCGATGAAGCGGATGGTCGACGACTTCCGCGAATATGCGCGCACGCCGCCGGCGGTGCTCGCCAACCTGCAGCTGAACGAACTGGCGAGCGAGGTGCTCGGGCTGTATGGTGTCGGCGAAGGCAAGAGCGCGATCGTCGCCGAACTCGCGCCGTCGCTGCCGGTGATCCGCGGCGACGCGACGCAACTGCGCCAGGTGATTCACAACCTGCTGCAGAACGCGCAGGATTCGGTCGCGGAAGTCGCGCATCCGCGTGTGTTGATCGAAACCAAGACAGTAGAATATGGCGACCCCGACGCCGAGGGCAAAACGCGCGTCGCGGTACGTCTTACCGTGTCCGACAACGGGCCCGGTTTTCCGGCACGCATCCTGACCCGTGCGTTCGAGCCTTACGTGACGACGAAGGCGAAGGGCACGGGGCTCGGATTGGCCACGGTCAAGAAAATCGTCGATGAGCACGGCGCGCGGATCGATCTGCGCAATCGCATGCACGGCGAGACCGTCGAGGGTGCGCAGGTGTCGATCCTGTTCCTGCAGATGGCGAGCGATACGCCAGGCGTCGAATCCGGCGCGCAGGGCGGGGCGGCTCCCGCCAAGACAAAAGCAAGTGTGCAGACAAAGGCAGCGTAAATGGCAACCATCCTGGTGGTAGATGATGAAATGGGCATCCGGGAATTGCTCTCGGAGATCCTCAGCGATGAAGGACATGTCGTCGAGGCGGCGGAAAACGCGCAGGCCGCGCGGGAATACCGTCTGAATCAGGCGCCCGATCTCGTGCTGCTCGATATCTGGATGCCCGATACCGACGGCGTCACGCTGCTCAAGGAATGGGCGGCGCAGGGCCTGTTGACGATGCCCGTGATCATGATGTCCGGGCACGCGACGATCGATACCGCCGTCGAGGCGACGAAGATCGGCGCACTCGATTTCCTCGAGAAGCCGATCGCGCTGCAGAAGCTGCTGAAGTCCGTCGAGCACGGTCTCGCGCGCGGCGCGGCACCGGTGTCTGCCAATGCGGCGGCGAAGGCGGGCGGCGGCCAGGCATCGGGCCCGGCGGCGGTCGCGTCCGCGGCCGCGCTGCCGACGCTCGGCGACGACATGGCCGCGGCGCTCGGCCTCGCGGGCCAGACGGCCGCGATTCCGTTCGACATCCCGTTGCGCGAAGCGCGCGATGCGTTCGAACGCGCGTACTTCGAATATCACCTCGCGCGCGAGAACGGCAGCATGACGCGCGTCGCGGAGAAGACGGGCCTCGAGCGCACGCACCTGTATCGCAAGCTCAAGCAGCTCGGCGTCGAGCTCGGCAAGAAGCCGTCGGAAGGGGCCGTATAAGAAATTTCACGAAACCCCTTGTGCGACACAATAAAGCTCGATATACTTTGTTTCTTCGTTGGCCCGGTAGCTCAGTTGGTAGAGCAGCGGATTGAAAATCCGCGTGTCGATGGTTCGATTCCGTCCCAGGCCACCAGCAGTTCCAACCCCAAGAATCGGAAGGTTCTTGGGGTTTTTCGTTTGTGGTGGGTTTGCGCGGCATTGGCGGCGCGCCCGGCAGCATTCGTCGGGGCGTGATAAAATCCGTGCCCGCTCAATGACTTAGCGCATCGCTTCATGCGCACGGCAAGGCTGCCCGCAGGCGCTGCCGTGATGTGCGGCAACGATGCCGCGCGATGGGCGGTATAAGCGCTCCGCCGCGTTCGCGGCCGACCGCGCTGCCTATACTGGTCGAGCCGGCGCAGGCCGGCACGCGTCGGGCCGCCCGGCGGCAGCCGGCCCCGGGGCGCAGCGCGACGCGAGCCTACACATTCACGGAGTATCACGGTGATTCGGACAGACGCTAAAGACGGCGCGCTCGTGTTGTTTTCCGGCGGGCAGGACTCGGCCACGTGCGTGGCCTGGGCCCTCGAACGCTACCAGACGGTCGAGACGCTCGGCTTCGATTACGGCCAGCGCCACCGCGTCGAACTCGAATGTCGCGAAGGCGTGCGCGACGCGCTGAAGCGTCAGTTTCCCGCGTGGGGCGACCGCCTCGGCGACGATCACATGGTCGACCTGTCGGTGCTCGGCGCGATCAGCGATACCGCGATGACCCGCACGATCGAGATCGAGACCGCGGCGAACGGCTTGCCGAACACGTTCGTGCCGGGCCGCAACCTGCTGTTCATGACGATCGCGGCCGCGATCGCCTATCGCCGCGGCTTGCGCGTGCTGGTCGGCGGGATGTGCGAGACCGATTTCTCGGGCTACCCGGACTGCCGCGACGATACGATGAAGGCGCTGCAGGTCGCGCTGAACCTCGGCATGGACACGCGCATGGTGCTCGAGACGCCGCTGATGTGGCTCGACAAGGCGCAGACCTGGCAACTGGCCGAGCAGCTCGGCGGCGAGGCGCTCGTCGAACTGATCCGCGTCGAGACGCATACGTGCTACGTGGGCGAGCGCGCGGAACTGCACGACTGGGGCTTCGGCTGCGGCGAATGCCCGGCCTGCAAGCTGCGCAAGCGCGGCTACGAGGCCTACCTGAAGGGCGAGCGCGTGACCGAAGCACCGCTGTGACGCGGGTGCGCCGGCAGCGCTGGATGGATAACGGATTCTGATCGACAACGAGCGGCGCGAGCCGGACGAAGCACGATGACTTACGCGGTCAAGGAAATTTTCTACACGTTGCAGGGCGAGGGCGCGAACGCGGGCCGTCCGGCCGTGTTCTGCCGGTTCGCCGGCTGCAATCTGTGGTCGGGTCGCGAAGAGGATCGGGCGGATGCCGTGTGCCGCTTCTGCGATACCGACTTCGTCGGCACCGACGGCGAGAACGGCGGCAAGTTCAAGGACGCCGACGCGCTCGTCGCGACGATCGCCGGCCTGTGGCCGGACGGCGAGGCGCACCGCTTCGTCGTCTGCACGGGCGGCGAGCCGATGCTGCAGCTCGACCAGCCGCTCGTCGACGCGCTGCACGCGGCGGGCTTCGAGATCGCGATCGAGACCAACGGCTCGCTGCCGGTGCTCGAGACGATCGACTGGATCTGCGTGAGCCCGAAGGCCGACGCGCCGCTCGTCGTCACGAAGGGCAACGAACTGAAGGTCGTGATCCCGCAGGACAACCAGCGGCTGGCCGATTACGCGAAGCTCGATTTCGAGTATTTTCTCGTGCAGCCGATGGACGGCCCGTCGCGCGACCTCAATACGAAGCTCGCGATCGACTGGTGCAAGCGGCATCCGCAGTGGCGGCTGTCGATGCAGACCCACAAATATCTGAACATTCCCTGAGCCACGGCTTTTGACATCGTGCTGATTACCCGAAAACTCGAATTCGACGCGGGCCACCGCATTCCCGATCACCGCAGCCAGTGCCGCAACCTGCACGGCCATCGCTACGTGCTCGAAGTCACGCTGCGCGGCGATCTCGTCGATACCGAGGGGGCGCCCGATCGCGGCATGGTGATGGACTTCGCCGACGTGAAGGCGCTCGCGGTCGAGCACCTCGTCAACAAGTGGGATCACGCGTTCCTGGTCTACGCGCGCGACGAAGTCGTGCGCTCGTTCCTCGAGCAGATGGCCGACCACAAGACCGTCGTGCTCGACCGGATCCCGACCGTCGAGAACCTCGCGGCGATCGCGTTCGACATCCTCGCGAACGTGTACGACGCGCACTACGGCGTGAACCTGCGCCTGGAGCGCGTGCGCCTGTACGAAACGCCGAACTGCTGGGCCGACGTCGAGCGCCAGCCCGGCCGCTGATCCTGCCTTCCCGGCAGCCCCGCCGGCCGGCGCGGGCTGCCTGCCGCCGCGCCGCGCGGCCCCGCCCGGCGCCGTTCCCCGCCTGTTCCCACATTCCGCGTAACGCCGCGCTATGATCGTTGCGTGGCACCGGAAAACGCATCCGTGCGACATCGCGCGGCCCGCGCTGTCAGATCGGCTGCTCACGACCGACTGACGTTCCAGGGCCCGGTCCGGCGCCGCCGGGCATCGCGGCCCGGCGTATCGCGCCCGCTTCGCCCGTTGCTTGTCCCGTTCGATTGCCGTTCCGTCCAGGAGCCCGTATCGATGAGCACGCTCACCAATTCCCTCAAACAACGCCTGCACGACGGCGACGAGCCGCTGTACGGCCTGTGGCTGTCGCTCGGCTGCGATTCGGCCGCGGAAGCGCTCGCCCACGCCGGCTACGACTGGCTCTGCATCGACATGGAGCATGCGCCGAACGACAGCCGCGACGTCGCGTCGCAACTGCGCGCGCTGGCCGCCGCGCACCTGCCGAGCGAGCCCGTCGTGCGTGTGCCGGGGCGCGAGCCGTGGCTCGTGAAGCGCGCGCTCGACGCCGGCGCGCGCACGCTGATGTTCCCGTGCATCGAGACGCCCGACGAGGCCGCGCACGCGGTGCGGCTCACGCGCTTCCCGTCGCCGGATTCCCCCGACGGGCTGCGTGGCGTGGCCTGCATGGTGCGTGCGGCGGCGTTCGGCATGCGCCGCGATTACCTGCAGACGGCGAACGCGCAGGTCGCGGTGATCGTGCAGATCGAATCGGCGCGCGGCATCGACGAAGTCGAGCGGATCGCCGCGACGCCGGGCGTCGACTGCCTGTTCGTCGGCCCGGCCGATCTGGCGGCGAGCCTCGGGCACCTCGGCGACAGCCGCCATCCGGACGTCGAAACCGCGATCGCGCGCGTGCTCGCGGCCGGCAAGCAGGCCGGCGTCGCGGTCGGCATCTTTGCGAGCGATACCGCAACCGCGCGCCAGTATCGCGAGGCCGGCTTCCGGATGATCACGCTGTCGGCCGACGTGAGCTGGCTGCTGCGCGCGACGCGCCAGGCATTGCAGGAGGTGCGGTCATGAACGATGGCGACGGCGCGGGGCACGAAGGTGTGCGGCTTGCGGCCGGCGTACGCGGGCGGATCGGCGCGCTGCTCGGGCTGTGGGCCGTATGCGTCGCGGCGGTTGCGCAGAATGCGCCGCACGCGAAGCCGGACCCGGCGCGCGAGACGCAATCCGCGGTGGCCGACTACAACGCGGGCGACTATCGCGCGGCGCTGGTGCAGTTCCACGACGCGGCCGAACGCGGCGACCGGCTCGCGCAGTTCAACTACGCGATGATGCTGCTCACGGGTGTCGGCGTGACCGCGAACGTCGACGAAGGGCTGCGCTGGCTGAAGCGGGCGGCCGACGCGAACATGTCGCATGCGCAGTACGTGTACGGGCGCATGTTCGACGACGGCGAGTTCGTTGCGCGCAACCCGGCCGAAGCGCACCGCTGGTTCCTGCGCGCGGCGAAGCAGGGGCACGTGCAGGCCGAGCTGTCGCTCGCGAACCAGTTCCTCGACGGGCGCGGCACGCCGCGCGACAACCGGCGGGCGTTCGAGTGGTACAAGCAGGCGGCCGACGCGGGCGAGCCGACCGCGCAGTACGTGACCGCGTCGTTCTACGAGCGCGGTGGCGACGGCGTCACGCAGAACCTGAACATCGCGCGCGCGTATTACGCGGCCGCGGCCGCGCAGGGCGACGAGACGGCCGGGCTGAAATTCAAGGAACTGAGCGCGCGGCTGAGAGCGCAGGAGCCCGCTTCGGGCGCCGGTACGGATCATGGGAGCCCGCGCGCGACGCCACCGCAGTGAGCAGGCAGCGCGGGCGCCATGCGATACGCGCAGAACGAAAAAACGGCGCCGAGGCGCCGTTTTTCATTACTTGCGACCGCGTGCCGTGTCGTGCCGCGCCGTCAACTCTTCATCAGCCGCCGCTGTCGCCCGACGCTCATGATCATGCCGATCGCGACACCGAGCGTCGCGAGTGCGGTGCCGCCGTAACTCATGAACGGCAACGGCACGCCGACGACGGGCAGCACGCCGCTCACCATCCCGATGTTGACGAACGCGTAGACGAAGAACGCGAGTGTGAGCGAGCCCGCGAGCAGCCGGCCGAACAGCGTCGCGCCCTGCGCGGCGATATAGAGCCCGCGTGCGATCAGCGCCATGTACAGCGTCAGCAGCACGAGGCCGCCGGCGAGCCCCCATTCTTCCGAGAACACCGCGAAGATGAAGTCGGTGTGCTTCTCCGGAATGAATTCGAGGTGGGCCTGGGTGCCCTTCAGGTAGCCCTTGCCGAGCGCGCCGCCCGAGCCGATCGCGATCACGGCCTGGATCGTGTGGAAGCCCTTGCCGAGCGGGTCGGAGGTCGGGTCGAGCAGCGTGCACACGCGGTGCTTCTGGTAGTCGTGCATCAGCGGCCACTGCACTTCGGGCTGGCAGATGCGCTCTTCGAACACGGCGATCGAGCCGACCGCGATCACGCCCGCGACGAGCACCGGCACGATCAGCTTGAACGACAGGCCCGCGAGGTAGATCACGAAGAAGCCGGCCGCGAACACGAGCAGGCCCGTGCCGAGGTCGGGCTGCTTCGCGATCAGGCCGACCGGCACCAGCAGGATCGCGAACGCGGCGATGAAGTCGTACCAGCGCAGCCCGCCTTCGCGGCGCTGGTAGTACCACGCGAGCATCAGCGGTGTCGCGATCTTGAGGATTTCCGACGGCTGGATCACGACGCCGACGTTCAGCCAGCGCTTCGCGCCCTTCTTGGTCATCCCGAACAGCGCGACGGCGACCAGCAGCGTGACCCCGAACGTATAGAGCGGGACCGCGAAGCGCATCAGTGTCGTCGGCGGGATGTTGGCGATCACCCACATCAGCACGAACGTCAGCAGGATGTTGCGCAGCTGATCCTCGACGCGGCCCGGCATGTCGATCGACGCGCTGTACAGCGTGACGATGCCGACGCACAGCAGCAGGAACACGATGAGGGCGAGCGGGCGGTCGAAGCCCGCGAACATCTGCTTGATCTTGTCGAGCCAGGCGCGCTTGTCGAATTGCATGCCTTTCTCCGTTAATGAGCGGTGGCGGCGTTCACCGCTTTCGCGGAGGCCGTGACACGGAAGTTGTCGTCGCGCGGCGCGGCGGCGAGCGGCTGCGCGTCGCTGGCGGGCCGGCGCGGCCGGTGCGGGCGCCGGATCGGCGGCAGGCTCGCGGCCCTCGGCGCCGCGGCGCTCGCGTCGGCGGGCTGCGCCGCGCTTGCCGCGGCCGCACCCGACGCATCGGGCGCCGACGCGGCCGATGCCGCATCCGCCGCGCTGGCCGCGGCCGGCACGACAGGCGGCGGCAGCGCCTTGAAGCCGGCCGCGACGGACACGGCCTTCGAGGCATCGCCGATCACCGGTGCGCTGATCGGCTCGGTCGCCGACGCGGCGGCGGCGACGGCAGCCGCCTCGTTCTCCGGTTTCTGGCGCTCGACGAGGTAGAAGTCGAGCACGCGGCGCGCGATCGGGCCCGCGGCCTGCGCGCCCCAGCCGCCGTTCTCGACGACCAGCGCGAGCGCGATCTGCGGATGGTCGACCGGCGCGTACGCGATGAACAGCGCGTGGTCGCGCAGGTGCTCGGCGAGCAGGTGGCCCTTGTAGTTCGAGCCCTGCAGCGAGAACACCTGCGCGGTACCGGTCTTGCCGGCCGCGAGGTACGACGCGCCGCGGAACACCTTGTACGCGGTGCCGGACGGATTCTCGATCACGTTCTCCATCCCGCGCTTCACGACATCGATGTCGGCCTGCTTGAGCGGGATCGTTTCGCTTTCCTTCGGCACGGTCAGGTGGCGCCCGCGCGTGATCGGATCCTCGACTTCCTTCACGAGGTGGGGCTTCATCACGACGCCGTTGTTCGCGAGCGTCGCGGTGGCATGCGCGAGCTGCAGGATCGTGTACGAGTTGTAGCCCTGGCCGATCCCGAGGCTGATCGTCTCGCCGTCGAACCACTTCTGCTGCGCGGCCTTCTTGAACGCCTTCTTCTTCCAGTCGGTCGACGGCAGGATCCCGCGCGCCTCGCCCTGGATGTCGATGCCGGTGATCTGGCCGAAGCCGAACGGCTTCATGAAGTTCGCGATCGCGTTCACGCCGAGGTCGCGCGCGAGCATGTAGAAGTAGGTGTCGTTCGACACCATGATCGCCTTGTTCATGTCGACCCAACCCTGGCCCGAGCGCACGTCGTTGCGGAACGTGTGCCCGCCGAACGTGAAGTAGCCGGGATCCTGGAAGCCCCAGCCCGGCGTGCGCTTGCCGAGCGTCAGGCCGGCCAGCGCCATGAACGGCTTGTACGTCGAGCCGGGCGGGTAGGTGCCGTGCAGCGGGCGGTTCAGGAGCGGCTTGTCGGGCGAGTTGTTCAGTTCGTCCCAGGTCTGCTGGTCGATGCCGTCGACGAACGAGTTCGGGTCGAAGCTCGGCGACGACACGAACGCGAGCACGTCGCCCGTCTTCGGCTCGATCGCGACGAGCGCGCCGCGCTTGCCGGCGAACGCCTGCTCGGCGACCTGCTGCAGCGCGATGTCGAGCGACAGCACGAGGTTGTTGCCGGGCGTCGCCTGCGTGCGCGACAGCGTGCGCACGGGCCGGCCGCCGGCCGTCACCTCGACTTCCTCGAAGCCCGTGAGGCCGTGCAGCTCGGTTTCGTAGCTCTGCTCGACGCCGATCTTGCCGATGTAGTCGGTGCCCTTGTAGTTGTTCGCGTCGCGACGCGGATCGTAGTGTTCCTGGTCGCTGTCGTTGTCGTCGCTCATCGCGTCGATGCGATCCTGGTCGCGCTTCGAGATCCGGCCGATGTAGCCGATCACGTGCGCGGCCGTCATGCCGAGCGGGTACTGGCGGAACAGCCGCGCGCGCACGTCGACGCCGGGAAAGCGGAAGCGCTGCGCGGTGAAGCGCGCGACTTCCGCGTCGGTGAGGCGCGTGCGGATCGGCAGGCTCTCGAAGTTCTTCGAGTCTTCCTGCAGCTTCTTGAAGCGGCGGCGGTCGCGCGCGTCGATCGGGATGATCTCGGACAGCTTGTCGATTGTGTTGTCGAGCGTGTCGTCGAGCTTCGACGGCGTGATCTCGAGCGTGTAGGCCGAATAGTTCTTCGCGAGGACCACGCCGTTGCGGTCGGTGATGATCCCGCGGTTCGGCACGATCGGTGCGACCGAGATGCGGTTTTCCTCGGCCTGCAGCGCGTATTTGCCGTGCTGCATCAGCTGCAGGTAGAAGAAGCGGCTCGCGAGCAGCCCGAAGCAGACGAACACGAACACGCCCGCCGCCGCGACGCGCAGGCGGAACTTCGAGAGCTGCTGTTGGGTGTCGTTGAATTCGGTCATGCGGTTACGATCGATCTGGCCCGTGCGCGGCGAGCGCGCGCGGGCAAGGAGCCGCCCCGGAGCGCGGCGCGCGGGCGTGGGGGCGGCGGGTATTCAAGGTCGGTCCGGCTCAGATGGGGCGCGTATCGTCCGGGTCGACCGGGCGGCGTTGCGGCATCAGCAGCAGGTGGCTCGCGATCGGCCACAGCGCGGCCTCGGCGAAGCCGTCCACCAGATAGCGCCAGCCGGGAAACGCGGCGCCCATCACGAGGCGGATCACGAACGGCACCAGCTGCGCGACGACGAGCAGCGGCGTGACGTACAGCACCTGCACGCCGATCGGCATCCACAGCACGCGGCGGTGGATCGTGATCGCGCCGTACGACAGCAGCGTATAGGCGAGCGCATGCTCGCCGAGCAGCCCCGCGTCATGCACGTCCATCAGGATGCCGAGCGCGAACGCGACGCCCATTCCGACCTTGCGCGGCTGGTGGATGTTCCAGAACAGCAGCACGAGCGCGACGAAGTCGGGCACGCCGGGCAGGCGGCCCCACGGCATCAGGTTCAGCAGGAACGCGGCGGCGAGGCTGAAGACGATGAAGTACGGGTTGACCGGCTGCAGGATGTATTGCGGGCGGTTCATCGCTGGGCTCCTGGTTGCCCGGCCGCGGGCTTCGCGGGCGCGGCGGCCGGCTTGGCCGGAGCGGCGGGGGCGGCGGGGGCGGCAGGTGCAGCCGCCGCCGGTTTCGCGCCGGGTGCGGCCGCGGCGGCCGGCTTCGCGTTCGCGTCGGCCTTGTCGCTCTTCGCGGCGGCCTTGGCGCCCTTCTTGCCCTTCGCGTTCTTGTCGGCCGGCTCGGGCTCGGCCGGGCGCGGCGGGACATCGTTCTGGTAATGCAGCACGAGCATCTGGCGCGCGCCGCGCACGGCGGCGACCGGCGCGCAGGTCACGCGCGCGAACGCGGTATCGGCGAGCTTGTCGACCTTCGCGACCTTCGCGACCGGCAGGCCCGGCGGATAGACGCCATCGAGGCCGCTCGTGACGAGTTCGTCGCCCGCGACGAGGTCCGAGCTCGTCGGCACGAAGCGCAGGTCGAGCGAATCGCCCTTCGGCGTGCCGTAGATCACGCTGCGCAGGCCGGTGCGCAGCACCTGCACGGGAATCGCGAGATCGCGGTCGGTGATCAGCGTGACTTCGGCCTGCAGCGGGAACACGCGCGTGACCTGGCCGATCACGCCGTCCTCGCTGACGACCGGCGCACCGTTCTGGATGCCCTGCTGCGAACCCTGCCCGATCACGATCTTCTGCGTGAACGGGTCGCTGGTGTCGTACTGGATCTCGACCGGCGTCGAATGCGTCGCGATGTGCTGGCGCAGCTCGAGCACCGCGCGCAGATGCGTGTTCTCCTGCGCGAGCACCGCGGCCTGGTTGGCCTGCGTGGACAGCTGCAGGTTGCGCTTGCGCAGCGCGTCGTTCTCGTGGCGCAGCGACGCACCGGTGACGGCGATGTCGGCCGCGCCCATGAACAGGTCGCGCGGCACGAGCGCCGCGCGCTGCAGCGGGTACAGCACGGTGCCGAGCACGCCGCGGACGATTTCGAGCGTGCTGAAGCGCGCGTCCGATACGAGAAGCGCGATGGCGAGGGCGACGAAGAAGATGAGCCGCGCGAGTGCGGGCGGACCTTGCTTGAAGAGGGGCGGCGGACTGTATTCCATGGTCGGCGCCGGGCGCGTGGCGATCGGTTAAATAATGCTCAGACGCGCGAACGGCGTGGCGGTTCGTTCTGAACGAGCGATCCGGCCACGCCGCGGGTGCGCCATATCAAACGGGACTGCTTAGGCGATCACTCGTACGAGAAGATGCTGCCCAGCTTGTCCATGCGTTCGAGCGCCATGCCCGAACCGCGTACGACGCAGGTGAGCGGATCTTCGGCGACGAGCACCGGCAGGCCGGTTTCTTCCGCGAGCAGGCGGTCGAGGTCGCGCAGCAGTGCGCCGCCGCCCGTCAGCATCATCCCGCGCTCGGCGATGTCGGCGCCGAGTTCCGGCGGCGTCTGCTCGAGGGCGATCTTCACCGACGACACGATCTGGTTCAGCGGATCGGTCAGCGCTTCGAGGATTTCGTTGCTGGAGATCGTGAAGCTGCGCGGAATGCCTTCCGACAGGTTGCGGCCCTTCACTTCCATTTCCTTGACTTCGGAGCCCGGGAACGCGGAGCCGATTTCCTTCTTGATCGCCTCGGCGGTTTGTTCGCCGATCAGCATCCCGTAGTTGCGGCGGATGTAGTTGACGATCGCCTCGTCGAACTTGTCGCCGCCGACGCGCACCGAGCCTTTGTAGACGATGCCGCCGAGCGAGATCACGCCGACTTCCGTGGTGCCGCCGCCGATGTCGACGACCATCGAGCCGGTGGCTTCCGACACCGGCAGGCCGGCGCCGATCGCGGCCGCCATCGGCTCCTCAATCAGGTAGACCTGCGATGCGCCGGCGCCGTGCGCGGCTTCCTTGATCGCGCGGCGCTCGACCTGGGTCGAGCCGCACGGCACGCAGATGATGATGCGCGGCGACGGCGAGAACATGCGCGACTCGTGCGCCGTCTTGATGAACTGCTTGATCATCTGCTCGGTGACGGTGAAGTCGGCGATCACGCCGTCCTTCATCGGGCGGATCGCCTCGATGTTGCCCGGCACCTTGCCGAGCATCTGCTTGGCTTCCTTGCCGACTGCCTGGATCGTCTTCTTGCCGTTGGGGCCGCCTTCCTGGCGGATCGACACGACCGACGGCTCATCGAGCACGATGCCCTTGCCGCGCATGTAGATCAGGGTGTTTGCGGTGCCGAGGTCGATCGCCAGATCGTTGGAGAAGTAGCTGCGCAAAAAACCGAACATTCAGAATCCTGTTTCGCTCTGGGCCGGCCCTGCATAGCGAACGCTGAGGGCGGGCAGCGGAAAAAATAACAGCCTCGGGAAGCGTGGCGGAAGCGGCCGCCGCGGCGCACGAAGCTGCGAGTGATGTCTACCGGGAATCGCACGAAGCACGCACGGCTTGCCGAAGCGGGGCGAAACGGTGCGGGAAAAGGCTGCCGGGTTTGGGTCGAACGCGTAATGATACCTTATAATTTCGCGGTATTTGAATCGAAACGGACGGTATTTTTGCCGCTTCGGCCCTGATTTTTGAGGGTGGGATCGTACCCTCCAACCCCCCGCCGCAGCGCGGTTTTCAATGCGCTGCGCAGCCTTGTTTTTCCGGTGATCGCATGGCCCTGACCCTGACCGATGTGAAACGCATCGCGCACCTGGCGCGACTCGAAATGGCCGACGCCGACGCCGAGCATACGCTCGGCCAGCTCAATGAATTCTTCGGCCTCGTCGAGCAGATGCAGGCGGTCGACACCGCCGGCATCGCGCCGCTCGCCCACCCGATCGAACAGATCCAGGAAGTCGCGCAGCGCCTGCGCGACGACGCCGTGACGGAAGTCGTCAATCGCGACGACAACCAGCGTCCGGCGCCGGCCGTCCAGGACGGCCTCTATCTCGTGCCGAAGGTGATCGAGTAAGCATTCGATGAGAAGCGCGCCGGCCGGCCTGCGCCGCGCGCCACCCAGAATTCCCAGGAAAACCACTCAATGCACGCAAAAAGCCTGACCGAACTGCGCGCCGCGCTCGCCGCCAAGGAATGCTCGGCCGTCGAGCTCGCGCAGCTCTACCTGAAACGGATCGACGCGGCACGCGACCTGAACGCGTTCGTCCATGTCGATGCCGACCTCACCCTTGCGCAGGCGAAGGCCGCCGACGCCGAGCTCGCGCGCGGCGCGGGCGGCGCGCTGACCGGCCTGCCGATCGCGCACAAGGACGTGTTCGTCACGCGCGGCTGGCGCTCGACCGCCGGCTCGAAGATGCTCGCGAACTACGAAAGCCCGTTCGACGCGACCGTCGTCGCCCGCCTGCAGGCGGCCGGCATGGTCACGCTCGGCAAGACCAACATGGACGAGTTCGCGATGGGCTCGTCCAACGAGAACTCGGCGTTCGGCGCGGTGAAGAACCCGTGGGACACGAACGCCGTGCCGGGCGGCAGCTCGGGCGGCAGCTCGGCGGCCGTCGCCGCGCGCCTCGCGCCGGCCGCGACCGGCACCGACACCGGCGGCTCGATCCGCCAGCCCGCGTCGTTCGCGGGCGTGACGGGCATCAAGCCGACTTACGGCCGCGTGTCGCGCTACGGGATGATCGCGTTCGCGTCGTCGCTCGACCAGGGCGGCCCGATGGCGCAGAGCGCGTCCGACTGCGCGCTGCTGCTGAACGCGATGGCCGGCTTCGACGAGCGCGACTCGACGAGCCTCGAGCGCGACGACGAGGATTTCACGCGTCATCTCGGCCAGCCGTGGACGGCCGGCAACGACGCGGCCAAGCCGCTCGCGGGGCTGCGCATCGGCCTGCCGAACGAGTATTTCGGTGATGGTCTGGCCGACGACGTGCGCGCGTCGATCGACGCGGCGCTCAAGCAATATGAGGCGCTCGGCGCGACGCTCGTGCCGGTGTCGCTGCCGAAGACGGAACTGTCGATTCCCGTGTACTACGTGATCGCACCGGCGGAAGCATCGTCGAACCTGTCGCGTTTCGACGGCGTGCGCTTCGGCCACCGCGCCGCGCAGTACGGCGACCTGCTCGACATGTACAAGAAGTCGCGCGCCGAAGGCTTCGGCCCCGAGGTGAAGCGCCGGATCCTGGTCGGCACCTACGTGCTGTCGCACGGCTACTACGACGCGTACTACCTGCAGGCGCAGAAGATCCGCCGCATCATCGCGAACGATTTCCAGGAAGCGTTCAAGTCCTGCGACGTGATCATGGGCCCGGCATCGCCGACGGTCGCATGGGATCTCGGCGCGAAGGGCGACGATCCGGTGCAGATGTATCTCGCGGATATCTACACGCTGTCGGTGAGCCTCGCGGGTCTTCCCGGCATGAGCGTGCCGTGCGGCTTCGGCGCCGGCGCGAACGCGAAGCGCCCGGTCGGTCTGCAGATCATCGGCAACTATTTCAACGAAGCCCGGATGCTGCAGGTCGCCGACGCGTTCCAGCGCGCGACCGACTGGCACAAGCAAGTTCCGGCAGGGGTGTAAGCAATGACTACGCAATGGGAAGTCGTCATCGGTCTCGAGACGCACGCGCAACTGTCGACCGTCTCGAAGATTTTCTCGGGCGCGTCGACGCAGTTCGGCGCGGAGCCGAACACGCAGGCTTGCCCGGTCGACCTGGCGCTGCCGGGCGTGCTGCCGGTGCTGAACCGCGGCGCGGTCGAGCGCGCGATCCGCTTCGGCCTCGCGATCGGCTCGACCATCGCGCCGCGCAGCATCTTCGCGCGCAAGAATTACTTCTACCCCGATCTGCCGAAGGGCTATCAGATCAGCCAGTACGAGATTCCGGTCGTGCAGGGCGGCCAGATCACGATCCAGGTGCCCGCCAACGAAAAGGCCGGCAAGGAAGCGTACGAGAAGACCGTCAACCTGACCCGCGCGCACCTCGAGGAAGATGCGGGCAAGTCGCTGCATGAAGACTTCGCCGGGATGACCGGGATCGACCTGAACCGCGCGGGCACGCCGCTGCTCGAGATCGTCACCGAGCCGGAAATGCGCAGCGCGGCCGAGGCCGTCGCGTATGCGAAGGCGCTGCACGCGCTCGTCGTGTGGCTCGGCATCTGCGACGGCAACATGCAGGAAGGCTCGTTCCGCTGCGACGCGAACGTGTCGGTGCGCCCGGTCGGCCAGGAAAAGTTCGGCACGCGTGCCGAGATCAAGAACCTGAACTCGTTCCGGTTCCTTGAAGAGGCGATCAACTACGAAGTGCGCCGCCAGATCGAGCTGATCGAGGACGGCGGCGAAGTCGTGCAGGAAACGCGCCTCTACGATCCGGACAAGCGCGAGACGCGTTCGATGCGCAGCAAGGAAGACGCGCACGACTACCGCTACTTCCCCGACCCCGACCTGATGCCGCTCGTGATCGGCCGTGACTGGGTCGAGCGCGTGCAGGCCGGCATGCCGGAACTGCCGGCCGCGATGCAGCAGCGCTTCGTCGAGCAGTACGGCGTGTCCGCGTACGACGCGGGCGTGCTGACGTCGAGCAAGGCGATGGCTGCCTACTTCGAGGCGGTGGTCGCGAAGGCCGGCGCGGCGAACGCGAAGATCGCCGCGAACTGGCTGATGGGCGACGTGTCGTCGCAGCTGAACCGCGACGGCATCGAGATCGACGCGATTCCCGTGTCGGCCGCGCAGCTCGCGCTGGTGCTGCAGCGCATCGCCGACGGCACGATCTCGAACAAGATCGCGAAGGAAATCTTCGCGACGATCTGGGACGAGAAGGCGACCGACGAAGGCGCGGCCGACCGCATCATCGACGTGAAGGGCCTGAAGCAGATTTCCGACACCGGCGCGCTGGAAGCGATCATCGACGAGGTGCTGGCGGCGAACGCGAAGTCGGTCGAGGAGTTCCGCGCCGGCAAGGAAAAGGCGTTCAACGCGCTGATCGGCCAGGCGATGAAGGCGACCAAGGGCAAGGCCAATCCGCAGCAGGTCAACGAGCTGCTGAAGAAGAAACTCGGCTGAGCATGGCCGCGCGCCTGAACCGCGCCTGACCACGGGCCGCCGCCGAACCTGTTCGGGGCGGCCCGTCGTTTTGGTGCATGCGTTATCGTGTGCGCGTGTGCATCGCACCGTCCAACGGAGGAACGAATGGCGAAACAACCGTCGCTCGACGATTTCCGCGTGCCGTACAGCACGCGCGAGAAGGAAGCTGCCGCATTCAAGCTCGATGCGTTCGATCCGGCCGCGAAGCCGTTTTCGTCGGGGTCGAAGGACGCCGACCGCGAACGGCTGTCGGCCGTATCGACCGAGCTCGACGTCCAGCAGGAGCGCCTGCACACGCAGCAGAAGAAGCGCGTGCTGCTCGTGCTGCAGGGGATGGATACCAGCGGCAAGGACGGCACCGTGCGCGCCGTGTTCCGCGAGGTCGATCCGCTCGGCCTGCGCGTCGTGTCGTTCAAGGCGCCGACGCCGATCGAGGCCGTGCACGACTTCCTCTGGCGCGTGCATCTGCAGGTACCGGCCGCGGGCGAGCTCGCGATCTTCAACCGCAGTCACTACGAAGACGTGCTCGTGCCGCGCGTGATCGGCGCGATCGACGACAAGGAATGCGAGCGCCGCTACCGGCAGATCCGCGATTTCGAGACGATGCTGTTCGAGAACGGCACGACGATCGTCAAGTGCTTCCTGCACATCTCGAAGGACGAGCAGCGCGAGCGGCTGCAGGCGCGCATCGACGATCCGACCAAGCACTGGAAGTTCGACATCGCCGATCTCGACGCGCGCAAGCACTGGGAGGCGTACCAGTCGGCGTACCGCGATGCGCTCGCCGCGACGTCGGCCGAGCATGCGCCGTGGTACGTGATCCCGGCGAACTCGAAGACGCACCGCAACGTGATGATCGCCGAGCTGCTGCTGCGCACGATGACCGACATGAAGCTCGAATTCCCGCCGCCGAAGCCGGAACTCGAAGGCGTGAAGATCCGCTAGGCTGCGAACCTGCAACCACATCGAACTGAACTGAACAACGGAACCCGACATGATGCGAGTGATTACCGCCAACCTGAACGGCATCCGCTCCGCCGCGAAGAAGGGCTTCTTCGAATGGCTCGGCGAACAGAATGCCGACTGCGTGTGCGTGCAGGAAATCAAGGTATCGGCCGACGACCTGCCGGCCGAATTCGTCGAGCCGCACGGCTTCAGGAGCTACTTCCATCACGCCGAGAAGAAGGGCTACAGCGGCGCGGGCGTGTACAGCCGCCACGAGCCCGATGACGTGATCATCGGCTTCGGCAGCAGCGAATTCGACTCCGAGGGGCGCTACGTCGAGGCGCGCTACGGCAAGCTGTCGGTCGTGTCGGTGTACGTGCCGTCCGGCTCGAGCGGCGAAGAGCGCCAGCAGGCGAAGTACCGCTTCATGGACGAGTTCATGCCGCACCTCGCCGAGCTGAAGAAGAAGCGCGAGGTGATCCTGTGCGGCGACGTGAACATCGTGCACAAGGAAATCGACATCAAGAACTGGAAGAGCAACCAGAAGAATTCGGGCTGCCTGCCGGAAGAGCGCGCGTGGCTCACGCAGCTGTTCGACGATGTCGGCTACGTCGACGTGTTCCGCACGCTCGATCCGCGCCCCGAGCAGTACACGTGGTGGAGCAATCGCGGCCAGGCGTACGCGAAGAACGTCGGGTGGCGGATCGATTACCAGATCGCGACGCCGGGCGTGGCCGGCACCGCGAAGCGCACGTCGATCTTCAAGGACATCAAGTTCAGCGATCACGCGCCGCTGACGGTCGATTACGACTACAAGAAGTGAGCGTCGGCGCGACGCGCTTCGCGTCGCTGCCGAGTCGTCCGGTCGCCGCACGCAAAACGGGGCCGCATGTCGAACATGCGGCCCCGTTTCGTTTGGTGCGTCGCTTACTGCTTGATCGACGCCATGTCGATCACGAACCGGTACTTCACGTCGCTCTTCAGCATCCGCTCGTAAGCGGCATTGATCTGCTGCATCGGAATCGTTTCGATATCCGACGTAATGCCGTGCTCCGCGCAGAAGTCGAGCATTTCCTGCGTTTCCGCGATCCCGCCGATCAGCGAGCCCGCGAGGCGGCGGCGCTTGAAGATCAGGTTGAACACCTGCGGCGACGGATGGTCGTGCTCCGGCGCGCCGACGAGCGTCATCGTACCGTCGCGCTTCAGCAGGTGCAGGAACGGGTTCAGGTCGTGCTGCGCGGCGACCGTGTTCAGGATGAAGTCGAAGCTGTTCAGGTGCGCGTTCATCTGCGCTTCGTCCTTCGAGATCACCACCTCATGCGCGCCGAGACGCTTGCCGTCCTCGATCTTCGACGGCGACGTCGTGAACAGCACGACGTGCGCGCCCATCGCGCGCGCGAGCTTCACGCCCATGTGACCGAGGCCGCCCAGGCCGACGATCCCGACCTTCTTGCCGGGCCCGACGTTCCACTGGCGCAGCGGCGAATAGGTCGTGATCCCCGCGCACAAGAGCGGCGCGGCGCCGGCCGGGTCGAGCGTCTCGGGCACGCGCAACACGAACGCCTCGTCGACGACGAGCTGTGTCGAATAGCCGCCGTACGTGACGTCGCCGGTCACGCGGTCCTGGCCGTTGTAGGTGCCGACGAAGCCGTTCTCGCAATACTGCTCGAGGCCTTCCGCGCAGCTCGGGCAGGTGCGGCACGAATCGACGAGACAGCCCACGCCGACCAGCTCGCCGACCTTGAAGCGCGACACTTGCGGGCCGGTCGCGGTCACGCGGCCGACGATTTCATGGCCCGGCACGACCGGGTAGATCGTGTTGCGCCATTCGTTGCGGGCCTGGTGCAGGTCCGAGTGGCAGACGCCGCAGTAGAGCACCTCGATCTGGACGTCGAGGTCGCGCAGCGCGCGGCGCTGGAATTCGAACGGGGCGAGCGGCGAGCGCGCGTCGGTCGCCGCGTAAGCGTAGGTTGTGCTCATGCAGGGGGCTCCTTGTCCGGCAAAAACGTCCGGCGAATCAGACTGCCACCGCATCATGTGGCGACGCGGCGAGACAGGTGCCCATCGTAAGGAGCGGGCCGCGTCGGCGAAATACACGAAGGTCTCGAAGATTTGCCTATTCCTCTCGAATTGCACGCGAACGGCCGTCAAAACGCTTTCAAGGTGCTACATTGCGAGCCTGATTCTCTCGCCGGACAGGACGACGCCCGTGAGCTTCCAACCCCTTTTCGACGACACGGGCGACCGTGTGCGGCGCCGCATGATCGAGCTGCATGCGCGTCTCGCGCCGAACGAGGGCGATACGCCGGCGGCGCTCGACGGCGTGCGCTTCTTCCGCGTGAACCGCCCCGTGCCGCGCATGCCGGTGCTGTACGAACCGAGCATCATCGTCGTGTGCCAGGGCCGCAAGCTCGGCTATCTCGGCGACCGCTCGTTCGTCTACGACGCGCAGCAGTATCTCGTGCTGTCGGTGCCGCTGCCGTTCGAATGCGAGACCTTCGCGAGCATGGACGAGCCGTTTCTCGCGATCTCGATCCGCGTCGATCTCGCGGTGATCGCCGAGCTCGCGATCCTGCTCGACGAGACGCTGGGTGCTTCAGTCAGCGAGCCGCACGGCGTCTATTCGACGCCGCTCGATGCGCCGCTCGCCGACGCGGTGGTGCGGCTGCTCGAAGCGCTCGCGTCGCCGCACGACACGTGCGTGCTCGGGCCGGCGATCATGCGCGAGATCGCATACCGCGTGCTGACGGGGGCGCAGGGCGACGCGATTCGGGCGGCGCTCGTCCAGCAGCATCATTTCGGCCGCATCGCGAAGGCGCTGCGGCGCATCCATGCGGACCTGAAGGCCGATCTCGACGTCGAGACGCTCGCGCGCGAGGCCGGGATGAGCGTTGCGGTGTTCCACGCGCAGTTCAAGCACGTGACGGCGACGTCGCCGATGCAGTATGTGAAGGCCGCGCGCCTGCACCAGGCCCGGTTGATGATGGTGCAGGACGGTCTCGGCGCGGGTGCGGCGTCGGCACGGGTCGGTTATGCGAGCGCGTCGCAGTTCAGCCGCGAGTTCAAGCGGCTGTTCGGCCGCAGCCCGGGAGACGAAGTACGCTGGATGCGCGAAATCGGCAGCCGGCCGGTCGAGTCGGAAGTCGGCGCGTAGCGCCTGGCCTCGTGCGCCGGTGATGCGTGCCGGCGATTCCCGGCGGGGAAGCCGCCGGGTGCGGCGCTCAGCGCCGCACGACCTTGCGCCGCTGCGCGCTGATGCCCGCGTAGTCGGGCAGCGTGTCGACGCGTTTGGCCGTCGCCTTCGCATACAGCGGCATCAGGTCCGGCAGGCGGTTCAGCAGATCCTGCCGCCGCGCGGCGCTGTACGGATGCATGTAGATGAAGCCCGACGTCTTGTTCGCGCGCGTCGCCGCCGCGAGCTTGTCCCACAGCGTGATCGCCGCGCGCGGATCGAAACCCGCGCGGGCGGCGATGTCGCCGCCGATCACGTCGGCTTCGGTTTCGTCGGTCGGGTCGTAGCGCAGCGTCTGCAGGCGTTCGCCGAGGTTCAGCGCCTGCGGCAGCGGATCGCCGACGCCGAACAGCGGCGGCAGCGTGGCCGCGCGCAGCGACGTTTGCGACGTCGCGCTGAAATTGCTGCGCGCGTGTTCGCGCAGCGCGTGCGCGATGCCGTGTGCGATCAGCACGCCGAACTCATCGTCGTTCAGGCGGACGCGATCGAGCAGCCCGCCGTACACGAGTACCTTGCCGCCCGGCAGGCAGGTGATGCGGATGTCGCGCGAGCGGATCACGTTGACGTCCCACGCCCAGCTCTTCACACGATCGTTCCACTTCACCGAATACGGCGCGAGCTTCATGACGATCGCGCGCAGCCGCTTCACGCGCGGCTGGTTCGCGGGCAGCAGGCGGTCGCTGTCGGCGGCGGCCTGGACGATCTGCGCGTATTCGTTCGCGGTGAGTTGTTCGAGCAGCGGCGACGGGATCAGCGTGCGGAACGCGATCGCATTGCCGTAGCGAACCTGCTGCGGCGTCGGCGTATAGGCTTTCGCGGGCACCGCGGCGCCGGTCGGCTGCGCGGCTTCGGCTGCGGGCGGGGGAGCGGCTGCAGCCGGTGTGGACGGCGATGCCGGGGCAGCGGGCGCGGAGCCGGCCATGGCCGCAACGGTGTCGGACGCATGAGCGCTTCCCGCCGCGCCGAGCGTCGCGAAGCCGACGCCCAGCGCGGCGGCGACGCGCGCCACGCGATGCAGTCGGTCATTGCGCACGGCTGGCCTCGCCGTTGCGCGCGGTGCCGTTCCACGGCGCGATCTTGAACAGCAGCAGCATGCCGGGGATCGCGAGCGCGGTGCACACGATGAAGTAGTCGAACCAGCCGATCTTCGCGACGATGAAGCCGCTCGCGGCCGATGCGAGGGTGCGCGGTACGGACGCGAGGCTCGTGAATAGCGCGAACTGCGTGGCCGTGTAGCGCGGATCGGTCGTGCTCGCGATATACGCGACGAACGCGGCCATCGTCAGGCCGGTCGTGAAGGTTTCGACGCCGTAGACGATCGCGAGCGCGACCGTCATCGGGCTGAATTGCGGCGTGACCGCGACGCCGAACACCGACAGCGCCGCCGCGATCGCATGGCTCGTCGATACCGTGAAGTCGTACAGCATCGCGAGTACCGGCGAGCCGGGGCCGAGTTGCGCGAGCCATGCGAAGCCGAGCGTCGACACCATCTGCAGCGCGCCGAAGATCCACAGCCCGCGGCCGATCCCGATCTTCACGAGCCAGACGCCGCCGATGATGCCGCCGGCGACGCTCGCGACGAGCGCGGTGGTCTTCGCGACGATGCCGATCTCGGTGCGCGTGAAGCCGATGTCGAGGAAGAACGACGTCGACAGCGTGGTGGCCATCGTGTCGCCGATCTTGAACAGGAAGATGAACGCGATGACGAGCAGCGCGCCGCTCCAGCCGTCACGCTGGATGAATTCGCGGAACGGCAGCACGATCGCGTCGCGCAGGTTGCGCGGC
Organism: Burkholderia sp. BCC1985; assembly: GCF_905339915.1. Taxonomy (NCBI): domain Bacteria; kingdom Pseudomonadati; phylum Pseudomonadota; class Betaproteobacteria; order Burkholderiales; family Burkholderiaceae; genus Burkholderia; species Burkholderia sp. BCC1985. Next base: position 109,289 of record NZ_CAJPGY010000015.1, on the reverse strand, counting down.
GGCGCGCCGACGACTTCCGGTTCGCGCACGAGCAGCGTCATCAGGATGCCCGGCAGCATGAACGCGCCGGTGAGCGCGAACACGGCGTCCCACGGCATGTGGTCGGACAGGATCAGCGCGAGCGAGCCGGGGATCAGCGCGGCGAGCTTGTATGCGTTCACGTGCACCGCGTTGCCGAGGCCTTGCTCGGTGTCGCGCAGCAGTTCGCGGCGATAGGCGTCGATCACGATGTCGGAGCTTGCGCCGAAGAACGCGACGAGCGTCGTGAGCGCGGCGACCGTCCAGATCGAGTCGCGCGGCGACACGAAGCCGAGCGCGGCGATCGCGCCGGCGACCAGCACCTGCGTGAGCAGCATCCAGCCGCGCCGGCGGCCCGGCCGCCAGCCGGGCAGGCGCGGGATGTAGCGGTCCATCAGCGGCGCCCACAGGAACTTCCACGTATACGGGAACTGGATCAGCGCGAACAGGCCGATTTCCTTCAGGTTCACGCCCTCGGAGCGCAGCCATGCCTGCACGAGGTAGACGAGCGTGAACAGGGGCAGCCCCGACGTGAAGCCCAGGAACACGCAGATCAGCATGTGCGTGTTCAGATAGGCGCGCCAGCCGGGGTGATCCTCGTGAGCGGTGAGTGCGGGCGCCTCGTGTGGCGTTTTGGACATGGACGGAAACTGGGTAGCGTTGACTGATGGCGGCGGCAGCGCAGGCGGCGGCGCGGGTAGCACAGGAGCGCGGCCGTACGTGCGTGCGGGCCGTCGGCGTCCGTCAACGGCCCCCCGGCTCAGCTGCGCTTGACGCGATAGACAGCAAGACTACCACGCCAGTTCGCTCCCCATCGAATCGGCTGGCCTTCGTGCAGCACGATGCGGTCGAGGATCGTGACGCCGACTTCGGGCGCGAGCGCCTCGAAATCCTTGATCGTCAGCACCCGGACGTTCGGCGTGTTGTGCCACTGGTAAGGCAGCGACTTCGACACCGGCATCCGGCCGCGCAGCACCGACAACCGGTGCGCCCAGTAGCCGAAGTTCGGGAACGACACGATGCATTCGCGCCCGACGCGCGCGGTTTCGCGCAGGATCGCGGCCGTCTGGTGGATCGTCTGAAGGGTTTGCGACAGGATCGCGAAATCGAAGCTGTGATCCTCGAACAGGCGCAGGCCGTCCTCGAGGTTCTGCTGGATCACGTTGATCCCGTTCTTCGCGCTCGCGAGCACGCCCGCGTCGTTCAGTTCGATCCCGTAGCCGGACACGTCGAGTTCTTCCGACAGCAGCGACAGCAGCGAGCCGTCGCCGCAGCCGAGGTCGAGCACGGTCGCGCGCGGTTCGACCCAGCGGGCGATCGCGCGGAAGTCCGCGCGGGCGGACAGGGAATTCAGTGCTTGCTGGTTCATGCCCCCACCTCGATGGCGATTCGTTCGTAATACGCGCGGAGCAGGTTGTGATAGCGCGCGTCGTCGAGCAGGAACGCGTCGTGGCCGTGCGGCGCGTCGATTTCCGCGTAGCTGACCGTGCGCTTGTTGTCGAGCAGCGCCTTCACGATCTCGCGCGAACGCGCCGGCGCGAAGCGCCAGTCGGTCGAGAAGCTCGCGATCAGGTATTTCGCCTGCGTGTGCGCGAGCGCGGCCGTCAGGTTGCCGTCGAACGCCTTCGCCGGATCGAAGTAGTCGAGCGCGCGCGTGATCAGCAGGTAGGTGTTCGCGTCGAAGTAGTCGGCGAACTTGTCGCCCTGATAGCGCAGGTACGACTCGACCTCGAACTCCACGTCGAAGCTGAAGTTGTACGCGTCGAGCGCGCCGTCCGCGCGGCGCAGCGCACGGCCGAATTTCTCGGCCATGTCGTCGTCGGACAGGTACGTGATGTGGCCGATCATCCGCGCGACGCGCAGGCCGCGCTTCGGCTTCACGCCGTGCGCGTAGTAGTCGCCGCCGTGGAAGTCGGGATCGGACAGGATCGCCGAGCGCGCGACCTCGTTGAACGCGATGTTCTGCGCGGACAGCTTCGGCGTCGACGCGATGTCGATGCAGTGCGCGACGCGCTCCGGATACATCAGGCTCCACGCGAGCGCCTGCATCCCGCCGAGGCTGCCGCCCATCACGGCGGCGAAGCGCTCGATGCCGAATGCGTCGGCGACGCGCGCCTGCGCGTGCACCCAGTCCTCGACGGTGACGACGGGGAAGCGCGCGCCGTACGGTTTGCCGGTCGACGGATCGATGCTCATCGGGCCGGTCGAGCCGAAACACGACCCAAGATTGTTCACGCCGATCACGAAGAAGCGGTTGGTGTCGAGCGGCTTGCCGGGGCCGACCATGTTGTCCCACCAGCCGGTGCTGCGCGGATCGTCCGCGTAGACGCCGGCGACGTGGTGCGACGCGTTGAGCGCGTGGCAGACGAGCACCGCGTTCGAGCGCGCGGCGTTGAGCTCGCCGTACGTCTCGACGACGAGCTGATAGTTGCCGATCACGCTGCCGCTTTGCAAGCGCAGCGGTTCGGCGAAGTGCATGGTCTGTGGAGCGACGATGCCGATCGATTCCATTCGTTCCGCCTTATGCCATATGACTGGGCGGCTAAATGGTGTCGGCGAGGCGCGGAGTCGAAGGTGCGCGGCTGACGACCTCTTTAGCCGCATTTGTAGTGAACCGCCGGGGAACGACGCATCGACGCGTCAAAGCCCCGGCCGGTTCGCGCGCCCGCAATCGAGTCAGCAAATCGGCGCGCTTCCGGCCTGCCGCCAAGGGGGCGGCAAGTCGGCAAAGTATAGCGGAATTCCGCCGGAGGCGGATTTCATCGGAGCGTGTGGCCCGCTGGCCGCTTTACCAGCGGTACTTTGCCGTGAACTGGCCCGTGATCACCGAGTAGTTGGACAGGTTTCCTTCCACGCCGAGGCTGGCCGATATCGAGAAGCGCAGGCTCACTTGTCCGGTCGTGCCGATCCGGATGGAGGCGCGCCGGGCATCACTGCAGAATCAACCGCAAATGCGCATCGGCCTGTTCCCCGGGCGGCTTCTGGAACCCGCCTTTTGCAAAGCGATGCCACCGGCCGATCACATAGCTGACGAGCAGGCTTGCGCGCGCGGCGGGATCGTAATCGGCCGGCAGCACGAACGGCGCCGCGCCGTCGGGCGCCTGGGATTCGGTGCGCGCGACCCGCAGGCACTGCTTGACGGTCGCCTCGATTCGGTCGACGAGCTGGTTCACGCGCTCGGTGAGCCGCTCGTCCTCGCCGACCAGCGCCTCGCCGGTCAGCACGCGCGTCATGCCGGGGTTCTTCGCGGCGAAATTGAGCATCGTCAGCGCGATCGTGCGTGCCTGCAGCACGCCGTTCGGCTCCTTCGCGACGATCTGGTTGACGAGGCCGAACAGCGCCTGCTCGATGAACTCGATCAGCCCTTCGTACATCTTCGCCTTGCTGGAGAAGTGCCGGTACAGCGCGGCTTCCGACACGTCGAGCCGGGCCGCGAGCGAGGCCGTCGTGATTTTTTCGGGCTTCGGCGCCTCCAGCATCGCGGCGAGCGTCTGCAGGATCATCACGCGCCGCTCGCCCGGCTTCGGGCGCGGGCGGGACGGCGTGGCCTGGTCTTCCGTTACGGCTTGGTCCTGCGGGTAAGTCGGCTGCATTTTTGTCGCCCCGATCGTGTGCCCAGTCGCAGCGATTTTAACGAACGAATGCGCTGATCGACATAATGCGGCCGGCCGATGTTCGGCAGATGACCCGGCAGGTGGCCCGTGATCCACACGGTGCCGATGCCGAGGCGCTTGTAGCGCTTCAGGTGGCTGCGGGTATCCTCGACGAGGATCGCGTCGGCGAGCCGCGCGTGCGCGGCGCGCAGCGTGCGGCGCAGCATCGTGTGATCGGGCTTTGCGCGCCACGCACGCCGGTCTCGCATGTGCTCGATCGCGATCACGCGCTCGAACAGCCGTTCGATGCGCAGCTCGCGCAGCACCGCGCGCGCGTAGTTCTCGGGCGCGTTGGTCAGCACGAACTTGCGGCCCGGCAGCGCGGCGATGATGCGCGCGAGGCCGCGCTCGGCGCGCAGCATCGCGGGCAGGTCGGAAAACGTGTGCACGACCCGCAGGAAGTCGTTCGGATCGATCGGATGATGGCGCGCAAGGCCGAGGAGCGCGGCGCCGTAGCGCTGCGTGTAGCCGGTGCGCAGGCGATCGGCTTCGACGCGCCCGACGTGGAGCGTGTCGATGATGTATTGCGTCATCGCGCGGTTGATCTCCGGGAAGATCGCGTGCGATGCGTGATGAAGCGTGTTGTCGAGATCGAACAGCCAGACAGGCGAGCCGGCGCGCGGCCGGCTGCGGGAGATGCGCCGGCGTCGCAGCGACGCCGGCAGGTCGGGACCGGTGGTTTTGCGGCGCGCGCTCAATGCGAGCGGATCATCGTGCCGAACGGCTGCTCGGTCAGGATTTCCAGCAGCACCGAGTGCTCGATGCGGCCGTCGACGATGTGCACCGACTTCACGCCGCTCTTCGCCGCGTCGAGCGCCGACGAGATCTTCGGCAGCATGCCGCCCGAGATCGTGCCGTCCTCGAACAGCGCGTCGATCTCGCGCGCCGACAGGTCGGTCAGCAGGTTGCCGTCCTTGTCCATCACGCCAGGGATGTTGGTCATCATCAGCAGCTTCTCGGCGTTCAGCACCGTGGCGAGCTTGCCCGCGACCAGATCGGCGTTGATGTTGTACGAGAGGCCGTCCTCGCCGAAGCCGATCGGCGAGATCACCGGGATGAACGCGTCGTCCTGCAGCGCCTTCACGACCGCCGGGTTGATCGCCTCGACTTCGCCGACCTGGCCGATGTCGATGTACTGGCCCGGATTGTCGCGGTCCGGCATCAGCAGCTTGCGAGCATGGATCAGGCCGCCGTCCTTGCCCGTCAGGCCCACCGCATGGCCGCCGAAGTGGTTGATCAGCATCACGATGTCCTGCTGGACTTCGCCGCCCAGCACCCATTCGACGACTTCCATCGTTTCTTCGTCGGTGACGCGCATGCCCTGGATGAAGGTGCCGGCCTTGCCGATCTTCTTCAGCGCATGATCGATCTGCGGACCGCCGCCGTGGACGATCACCGGATTGATGCCGACCAGTTTCAGCAGGATCACGTCGCGCGCGAAACCCTGCTTGAGCCGCTCTTCCGTCATCGCGTTGCCGCCGTATTTGATCACCACGGTCTTGCCGTGGTAGCGGCGGATGTACGGCAGCGCCTCGGCGAGGATTTCTGCTTTCAGCGTGGGGGCGATCTGCGAGAGGTCGATGGGCTCGGACATGGCGGCGGCTCTGGCTGGGAACGGTTGAAACAGGGCGAATTGTACAGGAGTGGCGCAGCGCAGCATCGGGTTTTTGGGCTGGCCGGACGGCCGATCGCGCGGGCCCGGCGCCACGCTCGGCGGCCCGCCGGCCATGGCGCCGGACCCTGCGGCCGAACCCTGCGCCGGGCTCTGAGCCGGCCCCCGCGGCGGGCTCCGCGCCAGCGGCGCGAGCCGGGCGACGTCCGCCGCGTGCGGCGGTGTCGGCGGCACGCATCGGCCGGACGGCAGACGTGCAAAATCCGTGCGCCGCGCTATGCTTGTCGCGTAGGGCGACGTGCATGCCCGCTTTCACGCTTGAGCCATGACCGATTCCGCCGCCGCCGCCCGTTCGACCCCGCGCCGAGCGCGTTGCCCGCACTGCGGGCGCGGCTTCGACTGCGGCGCCGGCACGCAGCCGTTCGAGTGCTGGTGTGCGTCGATGCCGGCCGTGCCCGGCGGCGCGCCGCCGGCAGCCGGTACGCGTTGCCGCTGTCCGGAGTGCCTCGCCGACGAGATCGCGCAACGCATGGCCGGTGCGGCCGGCTGACGGTTGCCGGCCCGTGCAACCCGATGCGACGCCGGCTCGCCCGGTGCGCCGTTCGTCCTCACCGATCCGGCCCCCGGTAGAGGCGCCGGGCGCTAAACGGGTAAACTGCTCGGATGCAACGAATCACCACCACCGGGCGCGTCAACCTCAGTCACCTGTTCTGGCTGCGCAATCTCGCGATCATCGGCCAGCTCGTGACGATCGGCGTCGTGCAGACCTATTTCGGCGTGCATCTGCCGCTGCCGGCGATGCTGATGGTCATCGCGCTCGAAATCGTTTTCAACGCGCTGACCTGGGTGCGCGTGCTGCGCGCGCGGCCCGAGACCAATTTCGAGCTGCTCGGCCAGCTGTGGGTCGACCTCGGCGCATTGTCGGCGCTGCTGTTCCTGTCGGGCGGCACGACCAACCCGTTCGTGTCGCTGTACCTGCCGTCGCTCGCGATCGCGGCGGCCGTGCTGCCGTGGCACCTGATGATCTGGCTCGCGGCGTTCGCGGTCGCGTGCTATGCGGCGCTCGGCTTCGATTCGGTGCCGCTCAACATGGATAACCCGGCGAACCTGTTCGACTACTACCGCACCGGGATGTGGGCGAACTTCATGGTCAGCGTCGGGCTGATCGCATGGTTCGTCGCGCGCATGTCGAACGCGCTGCGCCAGCGCGATGCGGCGCTCGGCGAGGCGCAGGCGCACCTGCTGCGCGACGAGCGGGCGGTCGCGCTCGGCGTGCAGGCGGCCACCGTCGCGCACGAGATGGGCACGCCGCTGTCGACGATCGCGATGCTCGCGGAGGAACTGCGCGACGCGGCACGCGCCGATCCGGGGCTCGCGCGTTACGAGGGCGACCTGAAGGTGCTGGAAGAACAGATGACGCTCTGCACGTCGGCGCTCGCGCGGCTGCGCAGTCGCGCGAGCGCGCCGGCGAGCCGCCAGCCGGTGGATGACTGGCTCGACACGTTCGTCGAGCACTGGCGCCTGCGGCATCCGCACGTGCAGTTCGAGCTGCTGGGTGCGCGCCCGTCTGGCGTCGCGCTCGACGACACGGTGGCGGCCGGCCAGATCCTGACGATCCTGCTCGACAATGCCGCGCGGGCGAGCCCGCACCGCGTGACGCTGTCCGCGAAGCTCGCGCACAACGACCGGGCGGGCGACCAGATCGAATTCGAAGTATGCGACGACGGCCCCGGCATTCCGGCCGCATTGCGCGAATCGCTCGGCGCGATGCCGGTCGACAGCACGCAGGGCGGGCACGGGGTCGGCCTGTATCTTGCGTTCAGCGCGGCTGCGCGCCTCGGCGGCGAGGTCGAGCTGTCCGATGTCACGCCGCGCGCGGCGGGCGGCAACGGGCGCGCGGGTGGCGGTGCGAACGGTCACGCCGCTGCTGGGTCGGGCCAGCGCGCGAGCGAACGAGCGGCAGCCGCGCCGGACGGCCGCCCGGCTGGCGTCCCCGGCCGCGGCACCCGCGCGGTGCTGCGCCTGCCGGTGGCGCGCGTCACGGCGCCGGCCGCCTCAACCAACACGTAGACGGAGAAACCACATGAGCGAGAACAATTTCCTGGTGATCGACGACAACGAGGTGTTCGCGGGCACGCTCGCGCGCGGCCTCGAGCGCCGCGGCTACGCGGTCCAGCAGGCGCACGACAAGGAGGCGGCGCTGCGGCTCGCGGCCGGCGGCAAGTTCCAGTTCATCACCGTCGACCTGCATCTCGGCGACGATTCGGGGCTGAGCCTGATCGCGCCGCTGTGCGACCTGCAGCCCGACGCGCGGATCCTCGTGCTGACCGGCTACGCGAGCATCGCGACCGCCGTGCAGGCCGTGAAGGAAGGCGCCGACAACTATCTCGCGAAGCCGGCGAACATCGAGTCGATCCTGGCCGCGCTGCAGACCAACGCGAGCGAGGTGCAGGCCGACGAGGCGCTCGAGAATCCGGTCGTGCTGTCGGTCGACCGGCTCGAATGGGAGCACATCCAGCGCGTGCTCGCGGAGAACAACAACAACATTTCGGCAACCGCGCGCGCGCTGAACATGCACCGTCGCACGCTGCAGCGCAAGCTCGCGAAGAAGCCGGTGCGGCAGTAAGCGGCGCGGCGGCAGCGGCCGGCCGCCCCCAACGAAAACGGGCGGCCCCGAAGGAGCCGCCCGTTTCGCATTCGCCGCCGCGCGCGTTACAGCACGTAGCGCGACAGGTCTTCGTCCTGCGACACTTCGCCGAGCGCACGGTCGACATACTGCGCGTCGATCGTCACGCGCTCGCCGGCGTGGTTGCCGGCCGAGAACGACACTTCCTCGAGCAGCTTCTCGATCACCGTGTAGAGCCGGCGCGCACCGATGTTCTCGGTCTTCTCGTTGACCGCGTACGCGATCTCGGCCAGGCGGCGGATGCCGTCTTCGGCGAACTCGAGCTGCACGTCTTCAGTGGCGAGCAGCGCCTGGTACTGTTTGACGAGGCTGGCATCGGTCGCGACGAGGATTGCCTCGAAATCCTTCACCGACAGCGAGTCGAGCTCGACGCGGATCGGGAAGCGGCCCTGCAGTTCGGGAATCAGGTCGCTCGGCTTCGCGAGGTGGAATGCGCCGCTCGCGATGAACAGGATGTGATCGGTCTTCACCATCCCGTACTTCGTGTTGACCGTCGTGCCCTCGACGAGCGGCAGCAGGTCGCGCTGCACGCCCTGGCGCGACACTTCGCCGCCGCTGCCTTCGTTGTTGCGCGACGTGATCTTGTCGATCTCGTCGAGGAACACGATGCCGTTCTGCTCGACGTTCTGCACGGCCTTCGTCTTCACTTCCTCGTCGTTGAGCATCTTCGCCGCTTCCTCGTCGGTCAGCAGCTTCAGCGCTTCCTTGATCTTCACCTTGCGGCGCTGCTTCTTGCCGCTGCCGAGGTTCGAGAACATCGAGCGGATCTGCTCGGTCATCTCTTCCATTCCCGGCGGCGCCATGATGTCCATGCCGGCCGACGGCTGCTCGAGGTCGAGCTCGACTTCCTTGTCGTCGAGCTGGCCTTCGCGCAGGCGCTTGCGGAAGGTCTGGCGCGTCGCGTTGTTGTCGTCGTTCGCGTGGTCGGCATTGCCGCCGAAGCCCACCGCGCGCGGCTGCGGCAGCAGGATGTCGAGGATGCGATCTTCCGCCTGGTCGGTGGCCTTGCTGCGCACCTTGCGCATCTCGGATTCGCGCGTCTGCTTGACCGAGATCTCGATCAGGTCGCGCACGATGCTGTCGACGTCGCGGCCGACGTAGCCGACTTCGGTGAACTTGGTCGCTTCGATCTTGATGAACGGCGCGTCGGCGAGCTTCGCGAGGCGTCGTGCGATTTCGGTCTTGCCGACGCCCGTCGGCCCGATCATCAGGATGTTCTTCGGCGTGATTTCCTGGCGCAGCGGGTCGGCGACCTGCTGGCGGCGCCAGCGGTTGCGCAGCGCGACCGCGACGGCCTTCTTCGCCTTGGCCTGGCCGATGATGTGCTTGTCGAGTTCCGAGACGATCTCGGCAGGGGTCATGGTGCTCATGGGGCGGTCCTTACTCGATCGTTTCGATGATGCGGTTGTGGTTCGTGTAGATGCACATGTCGCCGGCGATCTCGAGCGACTTCTCGACGATCTCGCGCGGCGACAGCTCGGTGTTCTCCGCGAGCGCGCGGGCCGCGGCCTGCGCATAGGCGCCGCCCGAACCGATCGCGCAGATGCCGCCTTCCGGGTCGAGCACGTCGCCGTTGCCGGTGATCACGAGCGTGGTGGTCGCGTCGGCCGTGATCAGCATCGCCTCGAGGCGGCGCAGCATCCGGTCGGTGCGCCAGTCCTTCGCGAGCTCGACGGCCGCGCGGGTCAGGTTGCCCTGGTGCTTCTCGAGCTTCGCCTCGAAGCGATCGAGCAGCGAGAACGCATCGGCGGTGCCGCCCGCGAATCCGACCAGTACCTGGTTGTTGTAGATCCGCCGCACTTTCCGCGCGCCACCCTTCATGACGATGTTGCCGAGGGTTACCTGGCCGTCGCCGCCGAGCGCGACCTTGTCGCCGCGCCGGACCGAAACGATGGTCGTGCCGTGAAATTGCTCCATCTGCGTTCCTTGAGAAAAACGGGGAAGAGTCGGGCGGCGCGACGCGCCGCCGCGTGAATCCGCAGTGCGCCGGGGAGCGGCCCGGCGCGCGTCCGTTTCATTTTAGGGCGGGCGCCGGGATATCAAGAGGGGGACGCAAATCGGCCGGCGGCCCGGGAACCGGTGCCGGAAAAACAAAAAGCGCGCGGCAGGCCGCGCGCTTTCGGGAAGCAGCGTGTCGGAGCGGAACGCCGCTCGATCAGTCGCCGAACAGCTTCTGGCGCAGCTCGCGGCGCTCTTGCGCCTCGAGCGACAGCGTGGCCGTCGGACGCGCGAGCAGGCGCGGGATGCCGATCGGTTCGCCGGTTTCCTCGCACCAGCCGTAGTCGCCGGAATCGATGCGGGCGAGCGACTGCTGAACCTTCTTGAGGAGCTTGCGCTCGCGATCGCGCGTGCGCAGCTCGAGCGCGTGCTCTTCCTCGATCGTCGCGCGGTCGGCGGGATCGGGGACGATCACCGTCTCGCGCAGGTTCTCGGTCGTCTGGCCTGCGTTCTTGAGGATGTCCGCCTGCAACTGTTCGAGCCGATTTTTGAAGAAGGCGAGCTGATCCTCATTCATGTAATCCTTGTCGCTCATCTTCAGGATTTCGGCTTCGGTCAAGAGTTTCTTCGTCATCTGCTTGCTTCTTCAATGTGCGGCAAATCAGGAGATAGTGCCTGCACTTTGGGATTACCCGCAACTGCCGCTTGCAATCAATTGCGATTTGCCGCCGCGGGGCCGAAAGCCTCTGGAAAACCGGTTCTCAAATACCAGGACAGGCCTGGCGCGGATTTGCGCGCGCGGCGAACCGGTACTGCGCGGCAGATCGCATCGGCCGCGGCCGGGTGGCGGATGGGCGATCCGGCGCGGTTGCGATGCCCGGGTATTGGTTCTGCAAGAACCGGGCCTGTTATTGCCGTACTCCAGCGGGCACGTATTGTAACTGAATCGCAAGCGGGCGCCGTATCGGGTCGATCCCCGTCGGCTGCGCCAATATCTAGAAAATATAACGCGCAAATCGCGAAAAAGCGATGACGGCGAAACCCTGCCCGGAAACGGCACCCCGCAAGCGCCGCGGCCGCCCGCGAAGGCGGCCGCACGGAAGGCCTGCGACGCCGGCCCGACCGCTCAGGCGAGGCAGGCGTCGAGGCCGTCGGTGATCAGGTCCTGCGGCAGGTCGACGCCGATGAACACCATCTTGTTGGTCTTCTTCTCGACCGGCAGCCACTTCGCGGCGAGGTCGCTGCCCATCATCTGGTGCACGCCCTGGAACACGACCTTGCGGTCGACGCCCTTCATGTACAGCACGCCCTTGTAGCGCAACATCCGTTCCCCATAGATCTGCAGGATGCCGCCGAGGAAATCCTCCAGCTTGTTCGGGTCGAACGGACGGTCGTTGCGATACACGAACGACTTGATCTTGTCGTCGTGGTGCGCGTGATGGTGATGGCCGTGGGCGTGATCGTGCGCGCATTGACCGTGATCGTGGTCGCAATCCGCGTGATCGTGATCATGGTCGTGATCGTGGTGATGGTGCGCGTGGTCGTCCTCGGCGAGGAAGTCCGGGTCGATCTCGAGCTTCGCGTTCAGGTTGAAGCCGCGCAGGTCGAAGATTTCCTTGATGTCGGCTTCGCCAAAATTCACGACCTTGATCGTCGCCTTCGGGTTCATGTGCATCAGGCGGTGCTTGAGCGCCGCGACGGCCTGGTCGTCGACGAGGTCCGACTTCGTGATGAACAGGCGATCGGCGAAGCCGACCTGGCGCTGCACCACTTCGTGTTCGTCGAGCTGCGCGTTCGCATGCTTCGCGTCGACCAGCGTGATGACGGCGTCGAGCAGGAAATCGTCGGCGATCTCGCTGTCGATGAAGAAGGTCTGTGCGACGGGGCCCGGGTTCGCGAGGCCGGTCGTCTCGATCACGATGCGGTCGAAGTCGAGCTTGCCTTCGCGCTTCTTCGCGGCCAGATCGCCGAGCGCGCGGGCGAGGTCGCCGCGGATCGTGCAGCAGATGCAGCCGTTGCTCATCTGGATGATCTGCTCGTTCGTGTCCTGGACGAGGATCTCGTTGTCGATGTTCTCTTCGCCGAACTCGTTCTCGATCACGGCGATCTTCATGCCGTGCTGTTCGTTCAGGATGCGCTTGAGCAGCGTCGTCTTGCCGCTGCCGAGGAAGCCGGTGAGGATGGTGACGGGAGTGGCCATGTCGGTCGCCTGTGGTTCGTGAATCGGGGTCAAAACCAGGATGGGTGCGTCGCGCCGTCGACTCGCGAGCCGGGGCGCACAACCATCCATTGAAACATACCTGTCAAGCCCTCGCCCGTCGTCCGGACGACAGGCGAGAGCGCGGTTCCGCCAGCGCACGAACGGCCGGCGAACGGGTGTGCGTCTAGATCGGGGCGATCAGACGATTTGCAACAGCAGCCCCTTCAGATATTCGCCTTCCGGGAACGCGGCGAGCAGCGGGTGATCGACGCCCGCGCCGAGCCGCTTCAGGATCCGCGCGTCGACCTTCGCGTCGGCGGCCGCGCCCGCGACGATCTTCTGGAACAGGTCCATGTCGATCGCGCCCGAGCACGAGTACGTGAACAGCAGGCCGCCCGGACGCAGCAGCCTGAAGCCGCTCAGGTTGATGTCCTTGTAGGCGCGCGACGCGCGATCGACGCTGTCGCGGGTCGGCGCGAACTTCGGCGGATCGAGCACGATCAGGTCGAAGCGCTCGCCTTCGTCGACGAGGCGGCGCAGCGTCTTGAACGCGTCCGCGTCGAGCCAGGTCGCGCGGTCGGGATCGAAACCGTTCGCGACGACGTTCTGCTGCGCGAGCGCGAGCGCGTCGCCCGACGAGTCGATCGACACGACGCGTTTCGCGCCGCCCTTGAGCGCCGCGAGCGAGAAGCCGCCCGTGTAGCAGAAGCAGTTCAGTACGTCGCGGCCGTCCGCGTATTGTGCGACGAGCGCGCGGTTGTCGCGCTGGTCGACGTAGAAGCCGGTCTTGTGGCCGTTCGGCACGTCGACGTGATAACGCACGCCGTTTTCGTTCGCGATCAGCGTCGCGGGCGGCGCGTCGCCGGCGAGCACGCCGGTCGTCTGCGCGAGCCCTTCCTTGTCGCGGATCGACACGTCCGAGCGTTCGTACACGTTCGGGCAGCCGGTCGCGCCGCTGAGCGCCGCGACGATCGCATCCTTCCATGCCTCGACGCCCGCGGCCATGAACTGGCACACGAGCTGGCCGCGCGGCGCGGCGCCCGGCTCGGCCGTGTCCGCGACGTAGTAGTCGACGATCAGCCCCGGCAGCCCGTCGGCTTCGCCGAACACGAGCCGCACCGCGCCCGTGCCCGACACCATCGTCGTGCGGTGCGCGACCGCGCGCTGCACGCGGCGCTTGAAGAAGGCGTGATCGATCGGCTCATTCTCGTCGAAGCTCCACACGCGCACGCGGATCTGCGACTGCGGGCTGTACGCGCCGCGCGCGAGGAAGCGGCCGTCGTGCGCGCGCACGACCACGGTCGCGCCGGGGGCGGGCGTGCCGTCGACGCGGTCGATCGCATTGGCGTAGATCCACGGATGCCGGCGCAGCAGCGATTTTTCCTTGGACGGTCTGAGTGTGACGGTTTGCATGATCGGATCGATTGGGGCCGCGGACGGCGCCGGCCGTTGCCGGCCGCCGCGCGCGGCGGGTAGGGCGGGACGCGCGTCAGTCGCGCTTCTTCGCGCGCGGATGCGCGCTGTCGTAAATTTTCGCGAGATGCTGGAAGTCGAGCGACGTGTAGACCTGCGTCGCGGCGACGCTCGCGTGGCCCAGCAACTCCTGCACCGCGCGCAGGTCGCCGCTCGACTGCAGCACGTGCGTCGCGAACGAATGGCGCAGCACGTGCGGGTGAACGTTGGCGGGGATGCCCGCGGCCAGCGCCGCGCGCTTCACGCGGTCGCGCACGACGCCCGGCGCCATCCGGTTGCCGCGCACGGACACGAACAGCGGATGCGGATCGTGCTTCACGAATTCGCCGCGCACCGCGAGCCACGCGTTCAGCGCCTCGATCGCCTTGCGGCCGACCGGCACCTTGCGCTCCTTGTTGCCCTTGCCGCGCACGGTGACTTCGGCTTCGGCGAGATCGAGCCAGCCGGCCGAGCGGTAGCCGTCGGCCTGCGTGTACATGACGTCGAGCCCGACCAGCTCCGCGAGGCGCAGCCCGGACGAATAGAACAGCTCGAGGATCGCGTGATCGCGGATGCCTTCGGTCGTGCCGGCGAGCGGCGTATCCATGAGTGCGACCGCATCGTCGACCGACAGCGCCTTGGGCAGCGATTTCTCGCGTTTGGGCGCGCGCACCCCGGCAACGGGATTCGCGGGCATCTCGATGCGCTGCGCGAGCCAGCGATAGAACGCACGCCATGCGGAAAGCCGGTGCGAGATCGAGCGAGCGGACAAGCCGCCCGCGTGCGCGCGCACGACCGCGCCGCGCATGTCGGCGGCCGTCAGCGCGTCGAGCGGGCGGCCGGCGGCGAGTTTCTTCAGTTCGTCGAGTTCGTGCGTGTACGCACGCAGCGTGTGTTCCGACAGCTGCCTGACGTGTTTCAGGTTCGACAGGTAGGCGGCGATCGGATCGTCGGTCATCGCGGGAGCGATCTCAATGCGGCAGCAGGCGCGTGAGCGCGGCGCTCGCGAGCGTCGCGATCTGCGCGAGGAAGTCGGTCGCCATCCCGTCGTGGAAGCGGCGCGGATCGGGCGAGCCGAGCACGAGCAGGCCGAACGCGGGCGCATCGGTCCCGCCGAGCGGCGCGCGCAGCGCGAGCAGCGCGACCGACGTGGCCGCGCCGCCGTCGCCGGCCGGCGCGGCTTCGGCGCCTTCCGCCGCATTCGCGGCCGGCGCCGCGAGCGCGGGCGCGAGCCACTGCGCTGCTTCGAATCCGGTGTTCGCGCCGCAGTACGGCGTCGACAGCCCGTTCGTGAAGAGGCGCACTTCCTCGCCGACCTGGCGCGCGAAATCGGCCTGCGCGTAGGTGTCGGCGACGTCCCATACGCGCAGCGCGGTTTGTGGCACGTCGAACACGTCGGCGATGCCTTCGGCGACCGTGCGCGGCAGCGCGTACGGGTCGCGTTCCGCGATCACGCGCGCGGTCCAGCGGCTGAACTTCGCGGACAGGCTGTCGTTCTCGTGGCCGTAGCGCACGAGCTCGGCGAGCCGGCGCTCGAGATGCTTGTTCTTGTCGCGCAGCATCTCCATCTGCCGCTCCTGCAGCGAGATCGCGGCCTTGCCGTGCGGGTTCGCGAGACGGATCGTCGCGAGCAATTCCGCATGTTGCGCGAAGAATTCGGGATTGGCGAGCAGGTAGTCGGCGACTTCGCGATCGTTCATGTGGCTGGAGCGTTCTTCGGTTATCGGGACGTTGAAGGGTCAGACGTTCAGGTCGATCTCGCCTTCGAACACGGTGGTGGCGGGCCCGGACATCATCAGCGCGGCGGCTTCGTCGCGCGCGCCGCCCCAGCCGATCGTCAGCGTGCCGCCATGCGTGTGCACGGTCACCGGCGAATCGAGCAGGCCGCGCCGGATGCCGGCCGCCACCGCCGCGCACGCGCCGGTGCCGCACGCGAGCGTCTCGCCCGCGCCGCGTTCGTACACGCGCAGCTTCACCTCGCTGCGCGACACGATCTGCATGAAGCCGGCGTTCACGCGCTGCGGGAAGCGGGCGTGGCGCTCGATCAGCGGGCCTTCGTCGAGCACGGGATACGCTTCGACGTCGTCGACGACCTGCACCGCGTGCGGGTTGCCCATCGACACCGTCGAGATCCAGCGCGTGTGGCCGCCGACGTCGAGCGGCCACAGCGTGTCGTTGCCTTCCGTCCGGCCGTCGAGCCCCGCGGCGTCGAACGGCACCTCCGCCGGCGCAAACACGGGCGCGCCCATGTCGACGACGACTTCGCCGTTGTCCTGCATCGTCAACGTGATCAGCCCCTTCATCACCTGCACGCGCACGCTGCGCTTGTCGGTCAGGCCGCGGTCGCTGACGAACTTCACGAAGCAGCGCGCGCCGTTGCCGCAGTGTTCGACTTCGCCGCCGTCGCAATTGAAGATCCGGTACTTGAAATCCGCGCCGTCGACGGTCGGTTTCTCGACGAGCAGCAACTGGTCGGCGCCGATGCCGAAGTGTCGGTTGGCGAGCGCGCGCACCTGCGCCTCGGTGAGCGGCGGCAGCGCGCGCGAATAGCTGTCGAGCACGACGAAGTCGTTGCCCGCGCCGTGCATCTTGGTGAACGAGAGTTTCACTGGGTCCGGAATTCCATGGCGAACAGGGCGGCCGGCACGACGGACGCGGCGCGCCGTCATGCCGGGCGGCGTCGTTCGTCGTGCTGATCTCAACCGCAAATGATACATGCAGCCGACAGGGGCGTCCTGCGCGGGCGGGGCGCCGGCCGTCGTTCGGGCGGCGGAGCTCGGCGATGCCGGCCGATCGGCTGACTGGTCGCGTGGGCAGGGAGTCGGCAGATTGAGGTGGTGCGATGTGGCGAGCGTTGTCGGGACAGGTGAATCCGGCAGCATGCTGCCCGGCGTTGCCAGTGCACGGGATTTTGCCGCGTGCCTGTTTTCGTACCGGTCAAATTGACAAATCAATCAGGCGATTCGTATAGTCTGGCTATACGCCATGTGGGCCATGCCGTCGAATCGCACTCGAGTGTGGGAGGCCCATGATCAAGTCATGGCAGCACAAGGGGCTGGAAGCGTTTTTCACGAACGGGAGCAAGGCTGGCATCCGGCCGGATCATGCCCCGAGGTTGCGGCGCCAGCTTGCCCGTCTCGACATGGCGAGCCAGCCGTTCGACATGAACGTACCCGGCTGGCGCCTGCATGGCCTCGCCGGCGGGCTGGAGGGTTACTGCTCGGTGAGCGTGAGCGTCAACTGGCGCCTGACGTTCAGATTCGAGGGCCCGGATGTCGTCCTGGTCAACTATCAAGACTATCACTGAGGTCATTCAACGCCATGACTCGCATCTTCAATCCGCCCCATCCGGGCGAGGCGCTGCGCGACGACGTCTTGCCGGCGCTCGGCCTGACCGTCACCGAAGCCGCCGCGCAGCTCGGCGTCACGCGCGCGGCGCTGTCGCGCATCCTGCACGGCCATGCCGGCATCTCGCCTGAAATGGCGCTGCGTCTCGAAGCGTGGCTGGGCGAGGAAAACGGCGGGAAGGCGGATCTGTGGCTGGCGCAGCAGTCGGCCTACGATCTCTGGCAGGCGCGCGCGAAAGGCGCGCCGAAGGTGGCGAGGGTGCAGGCGCGTATCTGACGACGCGCCCGCGGTTCGACTCAGTAGAGGCTCGGCTCGCCGGGCGGGCGCGTCTTGAAGCGCTTGTGCACCCAGTAATACTGCTCGGGCATCAGCGGAATCTGCTCTTCGAGGAATTCGTTCATCCGCCGCGCGTCGAGATCGTCGTCGCCGGTCGGGTAGTGATCCCACGGCTTGAACACCTTCAGCCGGTAACCCCGGTAGTTCGGCAGCACTTCGCCGATGAACGGCACGACCTGCGCGCGGCCCGTCTTCGCGAGCCGGCCGACGGCCGTCAGCGTGCACGCGGGCACGCCGAAGAAGGGTACGAACGTCGAATTGCGCAGCCCGTAGTCCATGTCGGCACCGAGCATCACCGGCTTGCGGTCGCGCAGCCAGCGCAGCACGACGCGCGCGCTGTCCGCGCGGCCGACCATCTCGGCGTCGAAACGCCCGCGCGCCTTCTTCGCTTCTTCCTCGAGGATCGCATTCGAGAACGGCTGGTACAGCGATCCGCAACGGCGCTGCAGTGAACGGTTCAGCCAGATCGAGCCGGCTTCGATGCCGACGAAATGCAGGCCCAGGAACAGCGTCGGGGGCAGATCGGGGTCCGTGAGATCGACCGCGCTGTCGACCTGAATCAGTTTCGCGAGCTTGCGCTCGGAGCCGAACCACTGGACGCTGCGCTCGACGTAGCTGCGGATCGCGTGGCGGAAATGCCGGCCCGCCACTTCCTCGCGCCGTTCGTCGCTCCAGTCGGGGAAGCAGAGTTTCAGATTGGTATGTACGATGCGCTTTCGCCGGCTGGGAATCTGGTACAGCAGCCAGCCGAGGCCGTCGCCGAACCGTGCGGTCAGACCGTACGGCAGCAGGGCGAGCAGCTTCAGCAAGCCGATGGCGAGGTGCGTGCCGAGGCGGCCTAGCATGCGGAATCTCCGTGGGGCCGGCTGGCCGGCGCGTTGCGAACAGGGGGGGAGGACAGCGGACGATGCAGCACGTGTGGCGCTCTGTGACAATTCACGAAAGCCGCTATAATACGGGCTTCGCCGAGTTAACTGACAACTTGCGGGGCGAAGCCGGCTGGCGCGAAGCGCGCTGCCCGGTCCTGGTAATCCGCTAAAGCGTCGCCGCTTCAGGCCCAACGAAGCTGGCTACGTGAAACCCACCGTAACCACACAGGAGCCTGAAAAAGTGGCAAACGATTATCTCTTCACGTCCGAATCCGTCTCCGAAGGCCATCCGGACAAGGTCGCGGACCAAATCTCGGACGCGATTCTCGACGCCATCCTCGAGCAGGACAAATACTCCCGCGTTGCGGCCGAAACGCTGTGCAACACGGGTCTCGTCGTGCTGGCCGGTGAAATCACCACGACGGCCAACATCGACTACATCCAGATCGCGCGCGACACCATCAAGCGCATCGGCTACGACAACACCGACTACGGCATCGACTACAAGGGCTGCGCGGTGCTCGTCGCGTACGACAAGCAGTCGCCGGACATCGCGCAAGGCGTCGACCGCGCGCATGACGACAACCTCGATCAAGGCGCGGGCGACCAGGGCCTGATGTTCGGTTACGCATGCGACGAAACGCCGGAACTGATGCCGCTGCCGATCTACCTGTCGCACCGTCTCGTCGAGCGCCAGGCCAGCCTGCGCCGCGACGGCCGCCTGCAGTGGCTGCGCCCGGACGCGAAGTCGCAGGTCACGGTCCGCTACGTCGACGGCAAGCCCGATTCGATCGACACCGTCGTGCTGTCGACGCAGCACGCACCGGACATCGAGCTGCCGGCGCTGCGCGAAGCCGTGATCGAGGAAATCATCAAGCCGACGCTGCCGGCCGACCTGATCAAGGGCGACATCAAGTTCCTGGTGAACCCGACCGGCCGGTTCGTGATCGGTGGCCCGCAGGGCGACTGCGGCCTGACGGGTCGCAAGATCATCGTCGATACCTACGGCGGTGCCGCACCGCACGGCGGCGGCGCGTTCTCGGGCAAGGATCCGTCGAAGGTCGACCGTTCGGCGGCGTATGCCGGCCGTTACGTCGCGAAGAACATCGTCGCAGCAGGCCTCGCATCGCGCGCGCTGATCCAGGTGTCGTACGCGATCGGCGTTGCCGAGCCGACCTCGGTGATGGTCAACACGTTCGGCACGGGCCGCGTGTCGGATGCGGTGATCACGAAGCTCGTGCGCGAGCATTTCGACCTGCGTCCGAAGGGCATCATCAAGATGCTCGACCTGTTGCGCCCGATCTACGAGAAGACGGCCGCTTACGGCCACTTCGGCCGCGACGAGCCGGAATTCTCGTGGGAAGCAACCGACAAGGCACTCGCGCTGGCCGAAGCGGCTGGCGTGGAGCCGACGGCACGCGTCGCATAAGCGTCGTCCGCCTGAAACGAAAAACCCCGGCATGCCGGGGTTTTTTTTGCGCGTCGCACGCCGGCGGAATGACGGCGCGCGCGACGATCGTGGCGGGCAGCGTGCCGCCGGCTCGGCTTCAGCGCGCGCCGAACCCGAACCAGCCGTTGCTCGCCGCGAGGCGGCGCGGGCGATTGACGCGGCGCTGCGGGCCCAGCGTGCGGCGCAGCGCGAGCGCGCGCAGCGACGACGGCTTCTGCAGCAGCGAGCGCAGGCCGGCGCGGCGGGCGAACGCCTGTGCGCTCATCATCGAGAAGAACGCGTGGAACCACGCGCGGATGCCGTCCAGCCGGCTATGTGCGTGCGTGTGCTCGGCGAGCGCCTGCGTGCGCGCGCGGTGATGGCGCAGCGGGCGGGCGGGAGCGGACGGCACGACGCGCTTCGCAGCGCGGCTGAGACGGGAAGTCAGACGGAATGGCATGTGAACGATGCTTCGCTTGTATGGATGGCGCCCTTGAAGAGCGCACTGGTATGAACGGCCTCGGATGGCGCAACGGATCTTACCGAAAGTCGTTGCGCGCCGCGCCCGCCAGAATTGACAGGCCGCGACAGGCTACCGGGGTTTCATGACGTGCAAAAGTCGCGATAAACCCTTGTGCCGCAAGCGTGTCGTCGCATACCGCCTGTCGCTGAGGCTCGCGCGGCGCCGCACAGTTCCCTTGAGCCAGATCAAATCGGCGATTGGCATGCCCCTGCGTACGACAATGGCGCTGTTCGCGGCATCCGGCGCCGATTTACAATCGTCACATTCACACAATAAACGTCTGGCATCCCATGTCGTCTTCATTGCAGTCGGAATCGATCCGCGCGCAAGTCGCGGAATTGCGCGAACGCGGCTTCGTCGTCGCGCGCGGCCTCGTCGGCGAAGCGCAGTGCGCGACGCTCAAGCAGATCGCGGCGCGCCAGTTGCAGGAAGCGGCGGAGCCGATCGAGTTCGAGGCGGATTTGCGCTACCCGGGCGCGCCCGAGTCGAAGCATGCGCCGGGCGGGCATACGGTGCGGCGGCTGCTGGACGCCTACACGCGCGATCCGGCGTTCGCCGAGCGCGCGATCGCGCCGGAAATCGGCGCGTGGATGCGCGAGTACTTCGGCGAGCAGCCGGTGCTGTCGCGCGCGCATCACAACTGCATGATGACGAAGCATCCGGCGTACGGCAGCCTGACGGGCTGGCATCGCGACTTCCGCTACTGGTCGTTCGAACGTGCGGACATGGTGTCGGTGTGGCTCGCGCTCGGCCCGGAAACGAATGAAAACGGGGCGCTCTGGCTGGTGCCGGGCTCGCACACGGCCGAATTCGGGCCGGAAGCGTTCGACGACGCGAAGTTCTTCCGCAGCGACCTGCCGGAAAACCGCAAGATGATCGACGCGGCAACCTGCCCGCCGCTCCAGACGGGCGACGTCGTGTTTTTCCACTGCAACACGCTGCATTCGGCGGGGCAGAACCGCTCCGACCAGGTGAAGTTCTCGCTCGTCTACACGTATCACGGCGTGAGCAACCGGCCGATGCCGGGCACGCGTTCGGCGGCGAAGCCGGAAGTGCAGTTCTAGCAGCGGTTCGGGCGGCGCTGCAGCCGCGTCGATGGTTCGATGCGGCGCGCGGCCGCGTGAGCGGATGAAGAAACGGGCGGCCTGGCCGCCCGTTGCGTTTTGTGCGGCCCGCATCGCGCGAGGCGGGCACGTCGTCGTGCGTCGCGCGGCTGCGTGATCAGCGCTTGTTGGCCGGCATTGCGAGGCCGATCAGGCCGATCAGCATCGCGACGGCGCCGCCGGCGATCAGCAGGATCGTTTTCGTGGCGGGCGAGCCGGTGAAGAAGCGCGACACGTTGTCGTTGATCGAATGGAACGACTGGCCGCCGAAATACAGCAGCACGACGCCGCCGACGAGCAGCGCAACCGAGATGACCCGGGACATACCAACCTCGCTGTAACGGTGATTCGAGACGCCGCAGTGTAGGCGACGCGCGCAGCCGCGTCCATTGCCGTGCGCGCATCGGCCACGTTCGCTACCATAGCCGTCGTATGTTTCCTTCGCCGCCGGCGCGTGATGTTCGCGCGCGGCGCGCGTCCCTTCCCCGACGTCCTGACGGAACCGACTCATGGCCTACGAAGCAGCTTCCGAACGTTATGCCGACATGCAATACCGCACCTGCGGCAAATCCGGGCTCAAACTGCCCGCCCTGTCGCTCGGCCTGTGGCACAACTTCGGCGACTCGACGCCGATCGCGACGCAGCGCGAGATCCTGCGCACCGCGTTCGACCTCGGCATCAATCACTTCGACCTCGCGAACAACTACGGGCCGCCGTACGGCAGCGCCGAAACCAACTTCGGCCGGCTGCTGAAGGAAGATTTCCGGCCGTACCGCGACGAGCTGCTGATCTCGACGAAGGCCGGGTGGGACATGTGGCCGGGGCCGTACGGCAGCGGCGGCGGGTCGCGCAAGTACGTGCTCGCGAGCCTTGACCAGAGCCTGCAGCGCATGGGCCTCGACTACGTCGACATCTTCTATTCGCACCGCTTCGACGCGCACACGCCGCTCGAGGAAACCGCCGGCGCGCTCGCATCGGCCGTGCAGCAGGGCAAGGCGCTGTATATCGGCATCTCGTCGTACTCGGCCGCGAAGACGCGCGAGATGGCCGAACTGCTCGCGCAATACAAGGTGCCGCTGCTGATCCACCAGCCGTCGTACAACATGCTGAACCGCTGGATCGAGCCGGACCTGCTCGGCACGCTCGACGAGATCGGCACGGGCAGCATCGCGTTCACGCCGCTCGCGCAGGGGCTGCTGACGTCGAAATACCTGAACGGCGTGCCGGACGACGCACGCGTGAACAAACCGGGCGGCGGCTCGCTGAAGCAGGATCACCTGAGCGCGGAGAACCTCGAGCACGTGCGCAAGCTCAACGGCATCGCCGAGCGGCGCGGGCAGAGCCTCGCGCAAATGGCGCTCGCGTGGGTGCTGCGCAATGGCCGCGTGACGTCCGCACTGATCGGCGCGAGCCGTGCGGAGCAGGTGCGTGAAAACGTCGGCGCGCTGAAGAATCTCGAATTCTCGGCCGACGAACTCGCGGAGATCGATCGCCATGCGATCGAGGGTGGCATCAATCTGTGGGAAAAGCCGTCCACCGATCAGGCGATCTGACCGGCAGCAACGACGGCTGATACGGGATGCGAAGCATTGCATGCCGTATCGCCGCGCACGCACGCCGTCGCGTCGCTGCAATGCAGCGACGTGACCGCCGCGCGCCGACGCGTGGCTAGAGGAGTGCAGGCAGGCCCTCGACGAGCAATACCGCAACGCCGACGCCGAGGATGACGCCGAGCACGCGCAGCAGGTTGTGGCGGAATTCGGTTGCGCACGGCACCGCGCCGAGAAATAGCGCTCCGGCCAGCGCCATCGGAATCAACAGGATGAAGTCGCCGATCGTGAAATAGGTCGTCATGCGTGTCTCCGTAGTCGGCCGGAACAGGCGCATGCGCGTCTTCCAGCCCCATGCCGGGCATTTCTCTTGTTCGGCCGACCGATTCGCGATTGCGAGCGGCTCGGACAGTTCGAGTATAGGCAAGCTCGCTGCGTTTTTCGCTATCCGAACCATTAAAAGTATGCGGAAAACCCGGGGGATTCCGCATTTTTTCCGCGAACTGGACGAATGCCTTGCGCAAGTCTTTCCCGTTCCTTTCGATTGGCGCGGAAACGTCGTACGTGTTCGCTACGGGCTGCCGCATCCGCGGGCGCGGCAGCCCGGCCGCTTATGCGCGATCGGGTTGCGCGCGAACGGCGGGCGTGCGGAACACGAGCGCGAGGCCCCCGACGATCGCCCCCATGCCGGCGAGCGCGAGCGGTTCGGGCCGGTTGCCGAGCCAGAGCGCGTCCATCAGCGTGGTGACGACGGGCACGAGATAGAACAGGCTCGTCACGTTGACGAGATCGCCGCGCTGCATCAACCGGTAGAACAGCAACTGCGCGATCACCGAGATCACGATCCCGAGCCACAGCAGCGGCACGACGAACGCCCAGCCGATCTCGAGCGAGATCGGCCGGAACGGCAGGATCGCCACGCACAGCGCGAGGCCGATCGCGTTCTGCAGCGGCAGCACGTCGGCAGGCGCCGCGCGCACGCGCTTTTGCAGCAGCGAGCCGGCGGTCAGCGCGACGAGCGCCGTGAGCGCGCAGGCGACGCCGATGACCGGCAGGCCGGCACCGCCCACGCCGCGGCACACGACGAGCGCGAGACCGGCCAGCGACAGCCCGAGCCCGGCGATACGCATCGGTTGCCAGCGCCGCTCGACGATCGCGAGCGTGAGGATCGGCTGCACGCCGAGGATCGTCGCGAGCACGCCCGGCGCGATCCCGCGGTCGAGCGCGAGCAGGTAGAAGATCGAATAGCCGCCCATCATCAGCAGGCCGGTCAGCGCGGCCATGCGGCGCTCGCCGCGTGGCGGCAGCCAGCGTCCGCGCATGACGGCCAGCGCGAGCAGCACGAGTGACGCGAGCGCGAATCGCGCGGTGAGAAAGACGAACGCGGATGCGTGATGCAGACCGAGTTCCGCGAAGATCGCGCCGCTGCTCCACAGCAGGACGAAGAGCGACGTCACGCCATGCGCGGCGAGCGCGCGTTTGAACGAAACCATGTGAATCCACCTGTCGAACGGATCGAAACGTTACATGTCGCGCGTGCGGGAACGCGTCGTGCGCGATCACGCACGAACGGCCCGAACGGGCAAATGGAAAACGGAAACCGAAAGCCGGCTGGTCAGCCGACGCGTGCCGCCGGCGGGGGCGGCGCGGCGCCGACGAGCGGCGGTGCGACAGGAGGAGGGAGGACCGACGGATGCGCGCACGCCTGCGGCCGCGAGTCGAACTGCGGCCTGGATTTTGCGAGAGCGGACGTGAGCGGATGCATCGTGTCGAAATGCGCTTGAACGCGAATGAACGTCAAAGGTAACGCAAGGCGGTCGTGCAGCGCAACCGGCGGCGCACCGGCATCGCCATGCGCTATGGCGCCACGACACGATGACACTACGACATCACGCCGCACGCCGCGCGTCGGTAGCCGCGTGAGTCTTGTTCGAGGAAAGGAGACGCGGCATTGAGGCGCGAGGCCGCGGGCGTGGTTCCGTTCGCTGCGCTCACGCGAAGTCTCCTCGCGACCGGGCAAAGGGCAGACGATACGCCTGTCGTGCGATTCGCGTGCGCGCCGCGCGTATGGCCGGATTCGGCGGACGGTCACATTCGACAGGGTATGATGGGGGTATCCGCCCGTGCAAGCGCACGCGCGGCGCAGTGGTTGATTGGAGACATTCGACGAATTCGCGGCACTTCGCCTGCTTCTTCTTCTTTTCGCGCTTCGATAAACCGTGAACAATGGGATCACGCGCAACACCCCGACGAGGGCGGCGCGGATCGTGCATTTGCCGGCTCGCCAGCGAGCCGGGTTTCAAGTTTCAAGAGTGGGGAACCATCATGCATGTCGGGTCGATTGTCTGCACTACCCATATCGCAGTGCCGAAGGGCGCGCGCGGCATCGTTCAGCGCGTTCTGGGCGACATGGCCATGGTGACCTGGTACGCGGGCGTGCCGGGCGAGTCGAAGGAACTCAACACCGAGCCGTTCTTTCTCGAGGACCTGATCGACACCGGCGAATCCGTGCTGCCGGCCGGCGCCGCGATCCACTGAGCGCGCGTGCCGCACCGGGCGCTCGTGTTTCGGCGCGGCTGACGGCACAATGCGGGGCATGAAAGACGACACTTCCGCCCCCGCAGCTCCTGCCGGCCCGCCGTTCGCCGGCCTCACGCCCGAGTGCGTGCTCGACGCGCTCGACAGCGTGCTGATGCCGTCCGGGCTGCGCACCGACGGGCGCCTGCTCGCGCTCAACAGCTACGAGAACCGCGTCTACCAGGTCGGCATCGAAGACGGCCCGCCGGTCGTCGCGAAGTTCTACCGGCCCGCGCGCTGGTCGGACGACGCGATCCTGGAAGAACACGCGTTCGTCGCCGAACTCGCCGCGCGCGAGATTCCGGCGGTGCCCGCGCGCGTGTTCGACGGCCGCACGCTGCACGCGTTCGACGGCTTCCGCTTCTCGATCTTCGAGCGGCGCGGCGGCCGCGCGCCCGATCTCGACCGCAGCGACACGCTCGAATGGCTCGGCCGCTTCATCGGCCGGATTCACGCGGTCGGCGCGACCGAGCCGTATGTCGCGCGTCCGGTGCTCGACATACGCACGTTCGGCTACGAGCCGCGCGACTACCTGCTCGCGCACGATTTTCTTCCCGACGATGTCCGGCCCGCCTACGAGACGGCGGTGAACCTCGCGCTCGAAGGCGTCGAGGCCGCGTTCGAGCGTGCGGGCGAGATTCGCCTGCTGCGCACGCACGGCGACTGCCATCCGAGCAACGTGTTGTGGACCGACGCAGGCCCGCATTTCGTCGACTTCGACGATAGCCGGATGGCGCCCGCCGTCCAGGATCTGTGGCTGCTGCTGCCGGGCGATCGCGAAGGCGCGTCGCGCGCGCTCGCGGACCTGCTCGCCGGTTATGAGGACTTCTGCGAATTCGAGCCGCGCGAGCTGCATCTGGTCGAAGCGCTGCGCACGCTGCGCTTGATCCACTACGCGGCCTGGCTGGCGCGCCGCTGGGACGATCCGGCGTTTCCGGCCGCGTTCCCGTGGTTCAACACGCATCGCTACTGGGAAGCACGCGTGCTCGAGCTGCGCGAGCAGATCGGCGCGATGCAGGAAGGGCCGCTCTGGCCCGTGTGACGTGCGACGGCGCGCGCGGCAGCGTCGCCGCGCGGCGTTCGTGGGCGGGCCGGCGCGCGTGGCCCGCGGCCCGCATCGCTCAGAACTTCAGCATCATCCTGATGACCGCGGCGAAGCGCTTGCCGTAAGGCGGTGCGATCAGCCCACGGGTATTCAGACGCGCCTGCGTGAGCACGGGCTTCATCTTCGAGAACGTCACGAAGCCGTCGTAGCCGTGATACGCGCCCATCCCGCTCGCGCCGACGCCGCCGAACGGCAGGCTGCCGCACGCAATGTGCAGCAGTGCGTCGTTCACCGTCACGCCGCCCGAGATCGTTTCGCGCATCACGCGCTCGACCGTGCCGCCATCCTCGTCGAACAGGTACAGCGCGAGTGGCCGCGGCCGCGCGTTCACGTACGCGATCGCCTCGTCGAGCCGCTCGTACGGCACGAGCGGCAGCAACGGTCCGAAGATTTCCTCCTGCATCAGCTGCGATGCGGCCGGCACGTGCGTGACCGCGCACGGCACGAAGCGGCGTGACGCGGGATCGGACTGCGCGTCCGACAGCGGATGCAATTGCGCGCCTGCCGCCTGCGCGTCGGTCGCCAACTGCTGCAGCCGGGCGTAATGGCGCGGCGACACGATCGTCGTGTAGTCGCCGTTGGTCGACAGGTCCGGATACAGCTTCGCGAAGCGCGCTCGTGCCCGCTCGATGAACGCGGCTTCCATCCCGCGCGGCAGCAGCACGTAGTCGGGCGCGATGCAGGTCTGGCCCGCGTTCAGCGTCTTGCCGCCGATGATCGCGTCGACGGCCGCATCGAAGCGCGCATTCGGACCGACGATCGCCGGCGACTTGCCGCCGAGTTCGAGCGTGACGGGTGTGAGGTTGTCGGCCGCGGCGCGCATCACATGGCGGCCGACGTGCGTCGACCCGGTGAACAGCAGGTGATCGAACGGCAGCGCGCTGAATGCGGCGCCGATCTCCGCATCGCCGTTCACGACCGCGACGTGGTCGCGCGAGAAGGTCTTCGCAATCAGTTGCTCGAACAGCGCCGACGTGCGCGGCGTCAGTTCGGACATCTTGATGATCGCGCGGTTGCCGGCCGCGAGCGCGCAGATCAGCGGCCCGGCCGCGAGCAGGAGCGGATAGTTCCACGGCACGACGATGCCGACCACGCCGAGCGGCTGCGGCAGCACCTTCGCGCGCGCCGGCCGCAACCACTTGTTCATCGGCTTGCGGATGGGCTTCATCCAGCGCTTGCCGTGCTTGAGCGCATCGTCGATCTCTTCCTTCGCCATCCAGATTTCCGACAGCAGCACTTCCTGCTTCGCGCGATGCCCGAAGTCGGCGCTGATCGCATCGGCGAGCGCATCCGCGTGATCGAGCAGCATCGTGCGCAGCGCGCGCAGGTGCTGCGCGCGGGTGTCCCACTCCGGATACGGCGCGCGCAGGTAGGCCGCGCGCTGGTCGCGCAGCAGCGACGTCAGCGCATCGACCGACGGCGCCGTTTGCGGGGCCAGTTCGGGCAGGTCGTTCTTCATGTCGTCTACTCCAGTTGGGCGTGGCACGTCGGCCAGCAGTCAGGCCGCACGTACCCGCTCGGCGAGCGTGGTGGGGCGGGTCGGGATGGCGCGCGTCGCGCGGCACGGGGCCGGATGCAATGCACGGTCGAAAACAGGGTGCAACGTGCGGCAAGCGTCGTATCCGCGCGACGGTATTCGTGTTCGAAAACGGGATCGCCCGGGGTGCGCGTACGGCTCGCTGCGACTTCCGAATGGTGCGCGATCGCGAATTGCCGATGCTTGCCGGCGCACCGAAGCGGCATCGCGCGATGCGCGCGACGATGCATGAATCGGCAGGGCGAACCGCACATGCGACGCGCCGTTCAAACGGTCGGCGATACGCGGCGTCGTTCGATTTCGACCGGCCGCGCGCACGGTGTTGCACGTCACCGCCAAGGCACCCGTTTGAAATGAAATGCGGGCCGCGCGCGGTGCGTCCGGGCAACCCGGTCGGCACGCGGCCTGCAGTACGTCGCGCTGCATCGTCGTCTCCCCAGTTTCGCGACGGCGCGGCTTCTGGCGGCCGCTGCATCGCGTCGAATTCATCGATACATCTTAAATTTAGTTCACGCGGGCGTTTAGAGGAATCGCTCTTGAATCGGCGTGCCGCGCGCGCGACGGCCATTCCTACAATGCCCGAACATTACAAGCGGGAGCCGGGCCGCGCCGGGTGCCGTTCATGACACGAAGGAGACGTGACATGCAATACGACTACATCATCGTCGGCGGAGGATCGGGCGGGTCGAGCCTCGCGAGCCGCCTCGCCGATGCATGCCCCGACGCGACGATCGCGTTGATCGAGGCCGGTTCGCACACGGCGCGCAACCTGCTCGTCAACATGCCGGTGGGGATCGCGGCGCTCGTGCCGTTCAAGCTCGGCACGAACTACGGTTACGAAACGGTGCCGCAGCCGGGCCTCGGCGGCCGCCGCGGCTACCAGCCGCGCGGACGCGGAATGGGCGGCTCGAGCGCGATCAACGCGATGATCTACACGCGCGGCCATCCGGGCGACTACGACGAGTGGGCACAACTCGGTGCGACGGGCTGGGGCTGGCAGGACGTGCTGCCGTATTTCCGCCGCGCGGAAGGCAACGCGCGCGGCGCCGACGCCTGGCACGGTGCGGACGGGCCGCTGACGGTGTCCGATCTGCGCTTTCGCAATCCGTTCTCCGAACGATTCATCCAGGCCGCGCACGCGGCCGGTTATCCGCTCAACGACGACTTCAACGGCGCGACGCAGGAAGGCGTCGGCTTCTATCAGGTCACGCATCGCGACGGCTCGCGCTGCAGCGTTGCACGTGCGTACATCTACGACCGCGACCGGCCGAACCTGCATGTGATCACCGATGCGACGGTGCTGCGCGTGGGCTTCGACGGCAAGCGCGCGGTCGGTGTGGTGGTGTCGCGCGACGGACGCGTCGAGACGCTCGGCGCGCGCGCGGA
The DNA here is from genome assembly GCF_905339915.1 of Burkholderia sp. BCC1985. Classification (NCBI taxonomy): domain Bacteria; kingdom Pseudomonadati; phylum Pseudomonadota; class Betaproteobacteria; order Burkholderiales; family Burkholderiaceae; genus Burkholderia; species Burkholderia sp. BCC1985. Next base: position 79,967 of record NZ_CAJPGY010000015.1, on the reverse strand, counting down.
AGTGATCCTGTCGGCCGGCGCGTTCAATTCGCCGCAACTGCTGATGTGCTCGGGGATCGGGCCGGCGGAACAACTGCGCCGGCACGGGATCGCGGTCGTGCAGGACGCGCCGGATGTCGGCACCAACCTGATCGACCATATCGACTTCATCATCAACACGCGCGTGAATTCGTCGGAGCTGGTCGGCATCTGCCTGCGCGGGATCGCGAAGATGACGCCGGCGCTCGCGCGCTATTTCTCGAGCCGCACGGGGATGATGACGAGCAACGTCGCGGAGGCCGGCGGCTTCATCAAGAGCGATCCGTCGCTCGATCGTCCGGACCTGCAACTGCATTTCTGCACGGCGCTCGTCGACGATCACAACCGCAAGATGCACTGGGGCTTCGGTTATTCGCTGCACGTGTGCGCGTTGCGCCCGTTCAGCCGCGGCACGGTCGCGCTCGCGAGCGGCGATGCGCGCGACGCGCCGCTGATCGATCCGCGTTTCTTCAGCGATACGCGCGATCTCGACCTGCTCGTGCGCGGGGCGCAGGCGATGCGCCGGATCCTGTCGCAGGCGCCGCTCGCGTCGCAGGGCGGGCGCGAGCTGTACACGCGCGCGGGCCAGAGCGAAGCCGAGCTGCGCGCGACGATCGTCGCGCACGCCGACACGATCTATCACCCGGTCGGCACCTGCCGGATGGGCTCGGATGCGCGCGCGGTCGTCGATCCGCAACTGCGCGTGCGGGGCGTCGAAAGGCTGCGGGTGGTGGATGCGTCGGTGATGCCGACGCTGATCGGCGGGAACACGAATGCGCCGTCGGTGATGATCGGCGAACGCGCGGCGGACTTCATCGTCGCGGCGCGCCGGGGCGGCGTGCCGCGCGGCGAGGCGGCCGCGGCCGCGCACGGCCGCTGAGCGGCACATGCCGGCACATACCGGCACGCGAGCGACGCGATGCTCAGGCGAACGTATCGACGAGGCCCGCGCGGCTCACGGTGGCGGCGGCCGATGCGGATTGCGCGGCGTCGAGCGGTGCGTCGACGGCTGACGATCCGGCGCGCGCGCGCGGCGACGACCGGCCGCCGGCGAAGCTTTGCTGCGGGTTCTGCTGCTGCGACGCGAAGCCGCCGTCGCTGACCGTCGCGCTGCCCAGGCCGAGCCCGCCCGCTTCCATCGCCTCGCGCAGCTTCGGCAGCGCGGCTTCCACCGCGTCACGCACCTGTGCGTGCTGCGATACGAACAGTGCATGCGCGTGGTTGTCCGCGACGCGCAGCACGACCTGCAGCGGGCCGAGGTCCGGCGGGTTCAGCGTCAGCTCGGCGCTCTGCTGGTGCGCATTCGACAGGAACACGACCTTCTGGCTCAGCGCATCCGTCCAGTCGGCGGTGCCGACGTGCGGGGCCAGCACGTGCGGGTTGGCCGCGGCGATCGTGCTTGCGGCGGGCGATGCCTGGAGGTTCGCCTGGGCGGCTGCCGCAGCCGTGGCGGCGGCAGCGACCGTTGCGTCGGCGGCCGGGCTGGCGGTTTCTTCGGCGGCCGCGAATGCATGTTGCGCGGCGGGTTGGGCCGTTGCGCCGGCCTGCAGCGCCGGTGCGGCGGCCTGCGTGGCGGGCTGCTGCGTCGCGGGCGCGCCTTTCGCGTCGGCGAGCGCGCGGTCGAACGTCGGGACCTTCGGCGCCAGCGGGGCGGCGGCCGAGGCCGACGTCGTCGCTGCCGGTGCGGGCGCTGCGGCCGCCGCCGCGCCCGCCGCCGCGCCCGTCGCGGGCATCGCGATCGCGCCCGCGCCGCCGGTCAGCTTCGCGAGTGCGGTCTGCAGCGCGTCGCGACCCGGCGCGGGGGCAGCCGGCTCGGCGGCCGCATCCTTGCCGGCATGATTCGTCAGCGCGGCCGTGGCGTCGGGCTGGCCGGACACGGCCGTCGTCTGCGCGGCAGTGGCGGTGCTGTCGGCATCGGCCGGCGCCGCGTCGTTCGTGCGAGCCAGCAGCTGCGCCTGCACGGCGGCGGCCGCTGCGAGCGCGGCGGCGTCGGGATTGGGCGTCGCGTTCGCGTCGTCGGTCGGCTTGTCGTCGCCCGTGCCGGACGGCTTCGTGCCGGCGGCCAGCGTCGCCGACACCTGTTTCGTCGTGGCGTCCGGCTTGCCGGCAGTCGCCACGTCGTGCCGCGTGTCGACGCTTTGCTTCAGCGTCTGCGCGAACGGCACGGCGGCCGGGCTGGCGGCGGCATCGTTGCCGTTGGTCTTGCCGGCGGCGGCCGACGAACCCGCGTCGCGGACGGCCTTGAGTGCGGTGCCGGCGGTGTCGAGCAGCGCGCCGAGCAGGGGCAGGGGAGGCATGACGATTCTCTCGTTCGAAAGCGGTGAGCGGCTACGCCGAGCGGGCGGCGTCGGCCCGCATGCGCAGGATCTTCGCGGCGTGTTCGTCGGCGTCGCGCTGTTCGCGCTTCGCGGTACGCTGCGCTTCCTGCGCGACGCCGCGCGCCTGCAGGATTTCGTAGGAGCCGACGGTGCGTTTCTTCTGTTGCCAGTTCGGGCGCGCCTCGTCGATGCGGCGTTCAGCTGCGGCCAGCACGTTGCGCTGCTGCGCGATCGCAGCGTCGAGCGTGTCGATGAACGCCTGGAAATTGCGCCAGTTGGCGGCCGGCATCCCGCTCTGCGCGGACTGCGCGAAGCGTGCGTGGTATTCGTCGCGATAGCGCAGCAGCGCATCGAGCTGCTCGGCGGCCGCGGTGCGGTCGCGCTGCGCGGTGCCGAGCTGCTTCGCGGCCGTGTCGAGATCTTCCTGCGCGCGGTCGAGCAGCAGTTGAAGGGGAAAGCCGTGTGCCATCGGGATCAGCCTCCGTGTACGTCGAACAGCGCATCGAGCGCGGCGAGGCTCGATTCGAACGGTGCGCATTCGCGAAAGCCCTGCTGCAGGAACGATTCGATGCGCGGGTAGAGCGCGATCGCGCGGTCGAGCTGCGCGTCGCGGCCGGGCGCATAGGCGCCGACCGCGATCAGGTCGCGATTGCGCTGGTAGCGCGACAGCATCTGCTTGAACTGCCGAACGCGGTCGAGATGCGGTTCGTCGATCAGCGCGGTCATCGCGCGGCTGATCGACGCCTCGATGTCGATCGCCGGATAGTGGCCGGCCTCGGCGAGCGCGCGCGACAGCACGACGTGGCCGTCGAGGATCGCGCGCGCCGAGTCGGCGATCGGGTCCTGCTGGTCGTCGCCTTCGGTCAGCACCGTGTAGAACGCGGTGATCGAGCCGCCGCCTTCGGGCCCGTTGCCGGTGCGCTCGACGAGCGCGGGCAGCTTCGCGAACACCGACGGCGGATAACCCTTGGTCGCGGGCGGCTCGCCGATCGCGAGCGCGATCTCGCGCTGCGCCATCGCGTAGCGCGTCAGCGAATCCATCAGCAGCAGCACGTGCTTGCCCTGGTCGCGGAAATACTCGGCGAGCGACGTCGCGTAGGCGGCGCCCTGCATCCGCAGCAGCGGCGACACGTCGGCCGGCGCCGCGACGACGACCGAGCGCGCGAGCCCGTCCTCGCCGAGGATCTGTTCGATGAATTCCTTCACTTCGCGGCCGCGTTCGCCGATCAGCCCGATCACGATCACTTCCGCGCTGGTGTAGCGCGCCATCGTGCCGAGCAGCACCGACTTGCCGACGCCGGAACCTGCGAACAGGCCCATCCGCTGCCCGCGGCCGACGGTGAGCAGGCCGTTGATCGCGCGCACGCCGACGTCGAGCACGTGGTGGATCGGCTCGCGATCGAGCGGGTTGATCGACGGCGCGGACAGCGGCGCATCGACCTTCGACCCAAGCGGGCCGAGGCCGTCGAGCGGGCGGCCCGACGCGTCGACGACGCGCCCGAGCATTTCCCAGCCGACCGGCAGCCGCTTGGCGCCCGCGAGCGGATCGGCGACGGGCGCGGCCTCCAGCGGCCATACGCGCGCGCCGGGCAGGACGCCGGCGACGTCGGTGGTCGGCATCAGGAACAGGCGATCGCCGGAGAACCCGACGACTTCCGCTTCCGCGTGCGGCAGCGTGCTGCCGGGCGGCAATTCGATCGTGCATTCGGCGCCGACCGACAGGCGCAGCCCGATCGCCTCGAGCACGAGGCCCGCGGCGCGCGTGAGGCGCCCGCACGGCCGCAGCGGCAGCGCGCGGTGGCTGCGTGTCGCGAGCCCGTTCAGGTGCGTGCGCCAGTGCGCGAGATGCGGATTGTGCGGCGCGCGCGGCGTGTCGCAGGCGGCCTCCGTCGCGTGTGCCGGCGCGTCGTGCGCGGTGTCGTGCGGACCGTCGGGGCCGAACGACGCGAGCGCGAGTTCGCGCTCGAGCGGCGTCATTCCGTCGTGCAGGATCGATTCGGGCGTGGGCGTCACCATGCGCTCACCTTGCCGATCGCGGCGGCGACGCGCTGCCAGCGGGTGGGCAGCGTCGCGTCGACCTCGCCCGTCGCGGCGTGCGCGCGGCAGCCGCCGCGCTCGATCGACGCGTCGGTGCGCACGTTCCAGCCGAGCGTATCGAGCTCGTCCTGCAGATAGGCTTCGACGACGGGCAGGTCGGCCGGATTCACCGCGAGATGCGGCGCGCCGGACAGCGCCGGTTCGGCGGCGAGCACGTCGCGCACCGCCGCGACGAGCGCGGCCGGATCGTGCTTCACGTGCTGGCGCACGACCTGCTGCGCGATGTCGAGCGCGAGCTGCGCGAGGTCGGACGCGAGATCGTGCTCGATGCTCGACACGGCTTCGCGGAACGACGCGGCGAGCGCCGCGAGCTGCGCGGCCTGTTTGCGGGCTTCGGCCTGGCCGGCTTCGAAACCCTGCTCGCGGCCCTGGTCGAAACCGGCCTGATAACCCAGCGCCTGGCCTTCGACGTGACCGGCCGCATGGCCTTCGGCATGCGCGGCGTCGCGCACGCGCTGCAGGTCCGCGGCGAGCGCGGCGGCGGCCGCTGCGGCAGTGTCGGGCGGCGGCGGGGGCGGCGGCGGATCGAACGACGCCATCTCCCACCGCTGGTACGCGGTGAGGGTGCCGGCGGGCTCGCGCGCGGAATCAGACATACGCGTCTTCCGCCTTGCCGCCGATCACGACCTGGCCGCTTTCGGCGAGATTGCGCACGATCTGCAGGATGCGGCGCTGCTGCGTCTCGACTTCGGACACGCGCACCGGGCCGCGCGCGTCGAGATCCTCGGCGAGCAGTTCGGCCGCGCGTTGCGACATGTTCGCGAGGAACTTCTGGCGCAGCGCGGGCGGCGCGCCCTTCAGCGCGATGATCAGCGTTTCCGACTCGACTTCCTTCAGCACCATCTGGATCGCGCGATCCTCGAGGTCGAGCAGGTTCTCGAACACGAACATCTGGTCGATGATCTTCTGCGCGAGCTCCGCGTCGTACTGGCGCACGCTTTCGAGCACGCCTTCCTCATGATTGCTCGTCATGAAGTTCAGGATCTCGGCCGCGGTGCGGATGCCGCCCATCGGGCTGCGCTTCAGGTTGTCGCTGCCGGACAGCAGGCTGGTCAGCACGTCGTCGAGCTCGCGCAGCGCGGCCGGCTGGATGCCGTCGAGCGTCGCGATCCGCAGCAGCACGTCGTTGCGCAGCCGCTCGGTGAAGCACGATGCGATCTCGGACGCCTGGTCGCGGTCGAGATGCACGAGGATGGTCGCGATGATCTGCGGATGCTCGTTCTTGATCAGTTCGGCCACCGCGCCCGAGTCCATCCACTTCAGGCCCTCGATGCCGCTCGTGTCGCTGCCCTGCAGGATCCGGTCGATCAGCACGCCGGCCTTGTCCTCGCCGAGCGCCTTGGTCAGCACCGAGCGGATGTACTCGCTCGAATCGAGCGACAGCGCGGTGTGCTGCTCGGCTTCCCTCGCGAACTCCTGCAGCACGTCCTCGACCTGCTCGCGCGTGACGTTCTTCAGCGCGGCCATCGCGGCGCCGATCTTCTGCACCTCGCGCGGCGCGAGGAACTTGAATACTTCAGCGGCCTCTTCCTCGCCGATCGACATCAGCAGCAGCGCGCTCTTGGTCAGGCCTTCAGCGTTCATCGGACACCCAGTTCTTCACGACGGTGGCGACGATCTTCGGATCCTGGCGGGCGATCGTGCGCGCGTAGTCGAGGTTGCGTTCGTAGCGGTTCTTTTCGTTCTCGAAGCCGAGCAGCAGCGCATCGGGCTCGTCGGCCTTGTCCGGGGCGGGCAGGCCGTCGAGCACGACCGCATCCTCCGGCGCCGCGAGCGCCGGCGCGGCCGGCTCGGGCGGCGGGAACGCGCGGCGCATCGCCGGGCGCACGAACATGAAATAGAGCGCCGCCGCGGCCGCCGCGATGCCGAGCCACTTCGCGGCTTCCTTCGCCATCGCGATCATGTCCGGCTGGCGCCACCACGGCAGGTCGGCGTACGGATCGCTCGCGGTCGAGAACGCGCTGTTCACGACGTTCACCGAGTCGCCGCGCTTCTCGTCGTAGCCCATCGCGTCCTTCACGAGCTGCTCGATCTGCGCGAGCTTCGCGGGTGGCAGCGGCTGCATCGTCACGTGGCCCTTCGCGTCGGCCACCGGCTGGTAATTGACGACGACGGCGACCGACAGCCGCTTCACGTTGCCCATCGGCTGCTCGACGTGGCGGATCGTCTTGTCGAGTTCGTAGTTGGTCGTCTGGTCCTTGCGGTCGCTGACGGGCGTCGACTGCGGCCCGCTCTGGCCGTTGCCGGCGACGATCGGCGCGGAGGCCGGCTGCGGCGGCGTGTTCGACAGCGCGCCCGGCACGCCCGAGGCGCCGCCCTGCGCGAGTTCGGTGGCCGTGCTGGTCTGCTGGCTGCGGATCGCGGTCTGCTGTGGCGAGGCGTTCGGGCCGTAGCTTTCCGAGGTCTGCTCGAGCCTGGAGAAATCGACGTCGGCGCTGACCTGCGAGCGCGCGTTGCCGGCGCCGAAGATCGGCGCGAGGATCGCGTCGATGCGCTTCTGCGTGTTGCGCTCGACCTGCTGCACGTACTTGAGCTGGCTCGCGTCGAGGCCGGAGGCCGACGCCGTCTGGGTCAGCAGGTTGCCGTCCTGGTCGACGATCGTCACGTTCTTGGCCGGCATGTCGGGCACGCCGGACGACACCATCCGCGTGATCGCCTGGACCTGGCCCTCGTCGAGCACGCGGCCCGGGTAGAGGTCGACGAACACCGACGCGCTCGGCGCTTCCTTGTCGCGCACGAACACCGACGGCTTCGGGATCGCGAGATGCACGCGCGCCGTTTTCACCGCGTTGATCGACTCGATCGTGCGCTGCAGCTCGCCTTCGAGCGCGCGCTGGTAGTTCACCTGCTCCGCGAACTGGCTGATGCCAAATTTCTGGTTGTCCATCAGCTCGAAGCCGACCGAGCCGCCCTTGGGCAGGCCCATCGCGGCGAGCTTCAGGCGCGTTTCGTGCACCTGGTTCGACGGCACCAGGATCGCGCCGCCCGCGTCGGCGAACTTGTAGGGAACGTTTGCCTGCTGGAGCGCGGTGATGATCGCGCCGCCGTCGCGGTCCGACAGGTTGCTGTACAGCACGCGATAGTCGGGCGCGCGGCTCCACAGCACGAGCGCGGTGATCGCGGCGACGGCGAACGCGACCGCGATCACGAACGGCAGCTTCGGGTTGCCCTTCATCCGCGAGATGCCGGGGATGCGTTCCGCGAAGCCGCCGAACCCGAAGTCCGCGCCGGCGCCGCCTGCTCCCGGCAACGCGGCGGCCGCGGTGGCGCCTGGCACCGGGCTGGCGAGGCCCGTGCGGGCGTCGGGGTTGATCAGCGAGTTGGCCTGCGAATCCATGCGTGGAGTTTCTCCGGAGCGGGACGACTGAGCCGCTCGGACGAGCGGACGGACAATGACACGATGCGATTATCGGGACCCGGGCGCGACTCCGATCGACCGAAAAGAGCGGGGTTTCCCCCGTACTTTCGCGGCTTTGGCGCGCGCCGCGCTGCTATCCTTTTTCGCGATCCGGCATGGTGCGCGTCGTGCGGCGCCGTCGGAAACGCCCGGTGTGCCCGGGTCTCATCTCTTACAGGTCTGGGGACAGCATGGCTGCCAACGTGAGCGGAATCGGTTCGGTGTTGCAACAGATGCAGGCGATGGCCGCGCAGGCGAGTGGCGGCGTCGGGAGCCCGGCGGCAGCGCTCGCCGGCTCGGGCGCCGCGACGGCCGGCACGTTCGCGAGCGCGATGAAGGCGTCGCTCGACAAGATCAGCGGCGACCAGCAGCACGCGCTCGGCGAGGCGCACGCGTTCGAGGTCGGCGCGGCGAACGTGTCGCTGAACGACGTGATGGTCGACATGCAGAAGGCCAACATCGGCTTCCAGTTCGGGCTCCAGGTCCGCAACAAGCTGGTGAGCGCGTACAACGACATCATGCAGATGTCGGTTTGACCCGCGGGCAACCGGCGACGGGCAACCGGCGACGGGCTTCCCGGGGCAGCCGCCCAGGCGAGCAGCCTGCCTGCCGCGCCGGCGGCCCGCGCACCTAAAGCTTTCCAATTCCGTTCCGATAACTCTGGAACGAGGCCGCGTCGTGCATCGCAAGGCGGCGGCCACCGCATAGCCAACGCATCACAAGGAGAAGCGCATGTTTTCCCCAGGACACGCTGGAGCCAGTGCGTACGCGCGTGTCGGCGTCGAGACGGGGGTGATGGGCGCCTCCCCGCACCGGCTGATCGCGATGCTGTATCAGGGCGCGCGGCAGGCCATCGCGCTCGCGCGCATGCATTTGCAGCAGGGCAACGTGTCCGCACGCGGCGAAGCGATCGGCAAGGCGATCGGGATCGTCGAGAACGGCCTGCAGGTGTCGCTGAATCGCGACGCGGGCGGCCAGATCGCCGAGCGCCTCGACGCGCTGTACACCTATATCGGCCGGCGCCTGCTGGAAGCCAACATGCACGCGAGCGACGCGATGCTGGTCGAGGTCGACGGGCTGCTCGCGACGCTCGAGGAAGCATGGACGGGCATCGCTCCGGAAGTCGCGCGCATGGCCGCGCAACAGGCGGCGGGCGCGGCGCGATGAATCTCAAGGCCGAATACTTCGCTCGCTACGAGGCGCTCGCGGCCGTATCCGGCCGCATGCTGTGCGCGGCGCGCGGCGCGGACTGGCGGGCGCTGCCGGAGTTGCAGGCCGAATTCCTGAGGCTCGTCGACGGATTGAAGGCGGCCGCTCCGGGCGTCGCGCTCGACGAAGCGGACCTCGGCCGCAAGCTCGCGCTGATTCGCCGCATCCTCGCCGACGACGCCGCGATCCGCGATCTCGCGAGCCCGGAAGTCGCGCGGTTGTCCGCGCTGTTCGAGGCGCGGCGCTCGACCGAGGTATTGACCGATCTCTACCGCGCTCGCGGATAGTGCCCGTTTGCCGGGGCGGCGGTAGCCGCGTGCCCGGCTTCGCAACGATGTGGCTGAGGTGAGCAGGCTTCGATCATGACCGGTATCGACTCCGTTGCGGCCGCCCTGCTGGCGAGCCGCCTCGACAGCCTGCTGGCCGGCACCGTGACGGCGCCCGCCGGCGGCGGCGCGACCGCGCAAGTCGGCACGCCGGGTGCCGGCGCGTCGTTGCAGCCCGCGACGGGGGCCACGCCGGCCGCGCCGCCGGCGTCCGCGCAGACGGCGCTGTCCGATGTCGCGCTCGTGCTCGATGCGATCTCGCGCTCGGGCGGTGTCGCGACGCCCGTGATCGCCGGGCGCACGCCGCTGCTGGCCGACCCTTCCGTGCTGCTGGGCGTCGCGGCGACCGCGCCGCCGGTCGGGCAGAGCGCCTCCGATCCGGCCGCTTCGGCCGCCGCTTCTTCCACTGCTTCCTACACCGCTTCTTCCAGCACTTCTTCAACCGCGTCGCCCGCGTCCGACGTCGCGGCCACGCGCGCTGCGGCTGCCGCACCGCCCGTCGCGGCGCTGCGCGCGGCGCTCGCGCAGGCCGTGAGCGAAAGCGGCCTCTTCTACGAATCCCATCTCGCGCAGTGGCTGGCCGGCCAGCGCCCGCTCGCCGCGCTGATGCGCGAACCGCAGGCGCGCCTCACGACCGTGCCGGTGCAGCCCGCCCCGGATGCCGCGCAGCACGATGCGCCCGATGTGCTCGACGAACTGCTCGCGCCGCGTCTGCCGTTGCCGGCGGCCGCGCCGCGATTCGCCATACAGCCGGGCGCGCCCGCGCCGGGCGGTGCAGTGCCGCACGAGCCTGTGCCGAACGCGCAGCCGGCCTCCCGGCCGGGTACCGCGTCGGGCACGGCCGCGCTGACCGACCCGCTCGGCGACCATCCCGACCCGCGCTGGACGCCGGCGCGCGCCGAACTGGCCGCCGCGTCGGCCGATCCGCAGGCGCAGGCATCGGCTCCCGTGCATCCGGCCGCCGTGCCGATCGTCCGGCAGCAGCTCGACGCACTCGCGACGGACCAGTTTCGCTGGGCGGGCGAGGCATGGCCCGGCGCGCGGCTCGACTGGACGATCGAGCCCGACGAGCCGGGCGGCCGCGCGTCGCGCGGCGGCGACGACACGGGGGACGGGATCGCCTGGCGCACCCGGCTGACGCTCACGTTGCCGTCGCTCGGCACGGTCGACGCGGAACTGGTGTTGAACGGCAAGCAGCTCGTCGCGCGGCTGCGCGCGAATTCGGCCGGCGCCGACCGGCTCACGCGAAACGAGGCGACGTTGCGGCAACGGTTCGAGGGATCGGGCCTGCAGCTCGGCGGACTGTCGATCCGCGCGGTCGGCGACGAGCCGGACGGCTTCGATCCGCTCGTCGCGCAGGCCGCCGCTGCCGCGTATGCGCGCAGTGCGGCTGGCGGCATGCCGGGCGCCGACGACGAGGTGCCGCGATGAGCATGACGTCGCGCAAGCGCGCGGCCGCGCTCGTCTACGATCCGAAAGGCGGCGATGCCGCGCCGCGCGTGGTCGCGAAGGGGTATGGCCTGCTCGCCGAGATGATCGTCGCGCGCGCCCGTGATGCGGGGCTGTACGTGCATACCGCGCCGGAGATGGTGTCGCTGCTGATGCAGGTCGACCTCGACGACCGGATTCCGCCGCAGCTTTACCAGGCCGTCGCGGATCTGCTCGCGTGGCTGTATGCGCTCGATCGCACCGAGCCCGAACCGGGTGACGCCGCGCCGCGCTTTCCGTTGCCGCCGCTGCGCCGCTGAGTAGTCGCTGAGGCGCTGAGGCGCTGCGCCTACGCCCGCGCCCGCGCCCGCGCCCGCGCCCGCACCGAAGCCGAAGCCGAAGCCGAAGCCGAAGCTCGCCCAGCCGCCCGCCTACCCGGTTTTCTTGCGAAATGCTGTCCGGGTCTTTCGCGATCATTTCGTCGGCATTTTTCGTCTAATGATCGCCATCTTCGCTCGATCAGCATGCTTTTTCGGTTATCTCTGGACTTTCTCGCCCGCTCCGTCGTGTGCCGGCGGATTGAGCGGTCGCGTCATTTGTGTAATGATATCCATTCTCATTTTCATGCTGTCCGGGCGGCGTACGTTTTCCGTGCGCCGCCCGTTGCTTTGAACGAATGGATACTCTCGCGTGAACGCGCCCGAAACGATCGCCCCGCCGCAGGCGGGCAGGCCCCCCGCGGGCGTTACCGTGCTGCATCCGGCCGCACGGCCCCTGAGCGACGCCGAACTGGCGGCGCGCCGCCAGCGCTCGCGCCGCGCGACCTTCATCAAATGGCTGCGCAAGTTGCACGGCTGGGTCGGACTGTGGGGCGCGGTGCTCGGATTGCTGTTCGGCGTGACGGGCGTGCTGCTGAACCACCGTGCGCCGCCGCTGAAGATCTCGACCGGCGAACCGCAGGTCGAGCAGATGCAGATCGCGTTGCCGGACCCGGTGCCGAAGTCGCCCGCCGCGATGACGAAGTGGCTCCAGCAGGAACTGCACTTCGACGGCCGGCCGGGCCGCGTGCGCAAGGAGCCTGCGCAGCCGGTCGCCTGGGGCGATAAGCGCGTGATGCAGCCCGAGCACTGGCAGATGGGCCTGTTCGGTCCGCACCAGAACCTGCAGGCGGAATACTGGGTCGGCAACGGCTACGTGTCGGTGAAGCGCACCGGCAACACGTTCCTGACGACGCTGAACAACCTGCATCGCGGCGTCGGCATGAATCTCGGCTGGGTGCTGCTGATGGACACGATCGCGGGTTCGCTGATCCTGTTGTCGCTGACGGGCGTGCTGTTGTGGACGGAGCTGAACAAGCGCCGCACGGTCGGCGTCGTGCTGGTGGCCGGCTCGGTCGCCGCCGCGCTCGCGGCGGGCCTTGCCTGACGTCGGCATCGACGCGCGCCGGTTTCCCGCCGACGCATGACGGCCATCCGGCGCGGCCTTGCACCGCAGCGACGGCGTCAAGAAAACGCCGGGTCGCCCCAGGTTTTCCGCCCCGAAGGAAGTCTCCTTGGGGGGCTGGCGCGAAGCGAGCGGTTTGGAGGGGGCCTCAGAGGCCGCAGGCCGCGCCGCCGTTTGCCGCGATCTCGCGGGCGGCCTTCGCGCCCTCGACCTGCAGGATCGTCGGCAGCGACACGTTGTTCTTCGCGGCCGTCACTTCGGCGAGGATCGAGATCGCGATTTCGGGCGGCGTGCGGCTGCCGATGTAGATGCCGGCCGGCCCGTGCAGCCGCGCAAGTTCCGCCTCGCTCAGGTCGAATTCGAGCAGCCGCTCGCGCCGCGCCGCATTGTTGCGTCGCGAGCCGAGCGCGCCCACGTAGAACGCGGGCGTCTTCAATGCCTCCATCAGCGCGAGATCGTCGAGCTTCGGGTCGTGCGTGAGCGCGATCACGGCCGAACGCGCGTCGAGCTTCATGTCGAGCACCGTGTCGTCGGGCATCGTGTGCACGACGCGCGTGCCCGGCACATCCCACGCATCCGTGTATTCCTCGCGCGGATCGCAAACCGTCACCTGATAGTCGAGGCCGACCGCGATCTGGCACAGATAGCGCGACAATTGCCCGGCGCCGATCACGAGCATCCGGTAGCGCGGCCCGTGGATCGTCACGAGCCGCTCGCCGTCGAACGCGAGCCCGTCGGTCGCCTGCGCGGGTGACAGCGACGCGCGCCCGGTCGCGAGCGTCATCGTGCGCGTGACGAGGCGGCCGGCTTCGACTTCCGCGCACAACGCGGCGATCCCGCTGTCGCGCGTGAGCGGCTCCAGCACGAGCTGGATCGTGCCGCCGCAGGGCAGCCCGAAGCGGTGCGCTTCCTCGGCCGTCACGCCGTACTTGACGGCTTCCGGGCGCGCGTCGGCCGCGATCCCGCTCGCATGCACGCGGGCGATCAGGTCGTCCTCGATGCATCCGCCGGACACGGAGCCGACCACGAGCCCGTCCTCGCGCACCGCGAGCATCGCGCCTTCGGGGCGCGGCGACGAGCCCCACGTCTTCACGACCGTCACGAGCAGCACGCGGCGCCCTTCGTCGAGCCAGCGCGCGCTGGATTTCAGTACATCGAGATCGACGCTTTCCATCATCCTGTTCCTGTTGCCGGACGGCCCGCCGGGCCGGGCCGTCGTTCGATGGCGGGATTATGAACCGCCCGGCGCGCGCGTGCCGGCAGCGTGCAGATCGTGGCGGCAAATCCGGACGATCGGGCAAGAAATCGCGACGATCGGGCAGCGATCGTGCGCGGGCGGGGCGAAGCGGCGCATGTCGCGCCGCCCGCGCGGGTGCGCCTATGGCGGGGACGATTCGGGCGGGGACGATTCAGGCGGGAGGGAGCGGGGGCACGGGGCCGGTGCCGGCCCGCCGTGGCGTCGTACCGCTACACGCTGCGTGCTGCGCGCGGTGTGCGCGCGCAGCGGCGGCGGTCAATGCGCGTCATGGTGACCGTGCGCGAGCTTCGAGTGGCGCCGCGAATACAGGAAGTAGATCACGAGGCCGATCACGAGCCAGATGCCGAACGCGGCCCACGTGACGGGCTGCAGGTTCAGCATCAGGAACAGGCACGCGCCGACCGCGAGGATCGGCACCACCGGCACGCCCGGGCAGCGGAACGCGCGCGGCAGTTCCGGGTGCGTGCGGCGCAGCACCAGCACCGCGATCGACACCATCGAGAACGCGGCGAGCGTGCCGATGTTGATCAGCTCGGCGAGCACGTTGAGCGGCACGAGCGCGGCGATCAGCCCGAAGAACAGGCCGACGAGCCAGGTCGTCAGGAACGGCGTCGCGTAGCGCGGATGCACGCGCGACAGCGTCGCCGGCAGCAGCCCGTCGCGCGACATCGCGAAGATGATCCGCGTCTGGCCGTAGCTCATCACGAGGATCACGGTCAGCATGCCGAGCACCGCGCCGAGGTCGATGAAGCCCGCGACCCACGTCTCGCCGGCGATCTGCAGCGCATACGAGATCGGGTGCGACACGTTCGCGTACTGCGCCGACGGCACGATGCCGGTCGCGACCGCCGCGACCGTCACGTACAGCACCGCGCACACCGCGAGCGACGCGATGATGCCGATCGGCAGGTCGCGCTTCGGGTTCTTCACTTCCTCGGCCGCCGACGACACCGCGTCGAAGCCGATGAACGCGAAGAACATCACGGCCGCAGCGCCGAACACGCCGTTCCAGCCGTGCGGCATGAACGGCTTCCAGTTCGCGGGCGTCACGTGGAACACGCCGACCGCGATCACGAGCAGCACGACCGACACCTTGATGAACACCATGATGTTGTTGATGCGGGTCGACTCGCGGATGCCGATCGACAGCAGCGTCGTGATCACCACCATCACGAGGAACGCCGGCAGGTTGAACCACGTGACGACGCCCGGAATCGCGCCGGGTGCGGCCGTCAGCACGGTCGGCAGCGAGAGCCCGAAGCCCTGCAGCAGCGACTGCAGGTAACCCGACCAGCCGACCGACACGGCCGACGCCGCGAGGCCGTATTCGAGCATCAGGTCCCAGCCGATGATCCACGCGACGAGCTCGCCGAGCGTCGCGTACGAATACGTGTAGATCGAGCCCGCGACCGGAATCGTCGACGCGAATTCGGCGTACGACAGCGCCGCGAGGCCGCATGCGATCGCGGCGATCACGAACGACAGCATCAGCGCGGGGCCGGCCTGCACGGCGCCCGTGCCGGTCAGCACGAAGATGCCGGTGCCGATGATCGCGCCGATGCCGAGGAAGGTGAGGTCGATTGCGCCGAGCGCTTTCTTGAGCCCGGCGCCGTGCGCGCCGGCGATCATGCGATCGACGTTTTTCTTGCGGAAGAGGGACATTGCGGATGTGTCTCCGGCGCGCGCGAGCGCGGCGGCGCCGAGTGAGTGAAAACCCGCAATTTTAGCCGATTTGGCGTGAAAGACCCGCTGCGGCGCAGCGGCGTGCTCCGGAATCGCCCGACAAAACAAGCGCTTGCGCGCAGCATTCGGCGGCCGGCGCCGGCGCGGCGCAGGCCGGCGCGGTGAACGGCGCGATTCCGGTGAATCCGGCGGATCAGGCGCCCGACGCGGGCGTCATCTCGACGAGCCGGTTGCTCATCACGTAGAACGTCAGTTCCGCGTTGTTCGACAGCCGCATCTTCTCGAGCAGCCGCGACCGGTACACGCTGACCGTCTTCACCGACAGCGACAGCGTGTTCGCGATGTCGGTGAGGCGCTTGCCCGACGCGAGCATGCAGAGCGTCTGGTATTCGCGGTCGGACAGCTTCTCGTGCGGCAGCGGTTCGTTCTCGAACGACACGTATTCGGCGAGCGCCTCGGCCATCGCCGGGCTCACGTACTTGCGGCCGGCCGCGACCTGCTGGATCGCGCCGATCATCTGCGCGGCATTCACCGTCTTCGACAGGTAGCCGGAGGCGCCGGCCTTCAGCGCGCGCACCGCGTACTGATCCTCGCGGTACATCGAGAACATCAGCACCGGCGCGCCCGGCAGCTTGCGCTTGATGCGCTTGAGCACCTCGATGCCGTTCGCGTCCGGCAGCGAGATGTCGAGCAGGATCACGTCGAAGGCCTGGCGGTCGACCGCGGCCATCGCATCGCTGCCGGTCTCGGCTTCGGTCACGTCGCGCGCGACACCGCGGTCGATCAGCAGGTGGCGGATCCCTTGGCGGACGATCGCATGATCGTCCACGAGCAGGATGTTCAGGCTCATGACGACCTCACGAAAGCGACGCGCGGCGCGCGGCGGCCGGCACCGCGAACAGCGAGTCCCACGCGAAGCGCGCGATGACGCGCGTGCCGCGGCCCGCTTCCGGCGCACGCGCGTCGAAGCTGCCGCCGAACGCCTCGCAGCGTGCGCGCATCCCGGCGAGGCCGTAGCCGGCGCGCCGGCTGCGGGTAAAACCGGTCCCGTCGTCGGTGACGATCAGGGACAGATGCGTGGCGTCCGTGTCGATCTGCACGTCGACGGACGCCGCGCGCGCATGCTTCGCGACGTTCGACAGCGCTTCCTGCGCGACACGGAAGATCGCGAGCGCGCCGGCGCCGCCGAGTTGCGTGAGCCGCGCGTCGGCCGCGCAGACGAAGCTCGTACGCAGGCCAGTGCGGGCCGCGTGGCTGTCGGCCCACGTCGACAGTGCGCCGACGACGCCGCCGTCGAGTGCCGGCGTGTCGCGCTCGTCGATCAGCCGGCGGTTGGCGTCGGTCGCGGCGTCGAGCGACCGCTGCGCCAGCTCGAGCGCGCGCAGGCAGCCCTCCGGCGCATCGGCCGGCAGCCACGTTTGAACGTTTGCGAGCGCGAAACGCGCGGCGGTAAGTTCGGCGCCGAGCCCGTCATGCAGTTCGCCGGCCAGATGGCGGCGGGCCGCTTCGTCGGCGGCCGTCAGCTGAAGAGACAGCGCCGCGATCCGGGCGGCGGACGTGTCGCGGTTGGGCAGGGCTTCGGCCACGGGGGCTGCCGCGCCGTCGCCAGGCACGCGCGGCTGCGACGGGAACGGGGCGTGGGCGCCCGGGGGCGCGTTGAGCGACGTATCCATGACTCTCCCTGCTGTCAGAAAGCGGTTCGGGCACCGGCCGGCTGCGTGGATCGGCTGCCGTTTCGATGACGGTCGCCGTCAGAGAATCGTCCCTTGCCGAGGTAACAGAAGTTACAATTTGTAACGTTTGAGTCCGACCCTTCAATGACCGTCCCGACGCCAACCATGCGGGCCGAATAATATCTCAAAAATTTTGAAAAGGTCATGTCAGACGGAGGTTTAAGGGTAAATGTGAATAATCGGAATGAAGCTGGCTGTAGGAAAAACACCGACACGAAAGCACCGGCGCTGCGCGTATCCAAATGTAACGATTTGACATGGAATAGTCCCAGTTTGTTACGAATTCGCCAAGTAGGGACGAAAAAAAACCGGAGCTTTTGCTCCGGTTCTTGATACGGCACAAATTCGGGGCTCGATCAGTCCACGAATGCGCGCTCGATCACGTAGTGACCCGGCGCGCTGTTCTTGCCCTCGACGAGGCCGGCCTGCTTCAGCAGGTCGGTCGTGTCCTTCAGCATCGCGGTGCTGCCGCACAGCATCACGCGGTCGTTTTCCGGCGAGAACGCCGGCACGCCGAGGTCCGTGAACAGCTTGCCCGTCGCGATCAGGTCGGTGATCCGGCCCTCATTGTCGAACGCTTCGCGCGTGACCGTCGGGTAGTAGACGAGCTTTTCCTTGATGATGTCGCCGAGGTACTCGTGGCCCGGCAGGTCGTGCTTGATGTAGTCCATGTACGCCAGCTCGCCCTTCAGGCGGCAGGTGTGCGTCAGGATGACCTTGTCGAAGCGTTCGTAGATGTCCGGGTCGCGGATGATCGACATGAACGGCGCGAGGCCCGTGCCGGTCGACAGCATCCACAGCGTCTTGCCGGGCAGCAGGTTGTCGGCGACGAGCGTGCCGGTCGGCTTCTTGCCGATCAGCACCGAGTCGCCCACCTTCAGGTGCTGCAGGCGCGACGTCAGCGGGCCGTTCTGGACCTTGATGCTGAAGAATTCGAGGTGCTCTTCGTAGTTCGGGCTGACGATCGAGTAGGCACGCGCGAGCGGCTTGCCGTCGACCTCGAGGCCGACCATCGTGAATTCGCCGTTGTTGAAGCGCAGGCTCGGCTCACGGGTGCAGGTGAAGCTGAAAAGCGTGTCGGTCCAGTGATGGACGGATTGGACGGTGGCGGTGTCGTATTTGCTCATGGCTTTGAAAACGGACGCGCGTAGCGGACGCGTGTAACGGGCCCAAAAACGGGCAAAAAAACCGAGTGCGTCGGCCCGATCGCGGATCGGCCGGCCGGCGCGTCGGACACGCGCCTTCTCGATGACAGACGTTTGAGGAACTCTTTATTTTACCCTGCTTGGGGCAGATGCGGGCTTGACCCGCGTGGCTGCGCGGATTTGGCGCAACGGAATCTTGCAAACAGCTTTCAGTAATCGGCAGCGAGCTTCGCGCCGCGAACACGCGGGTCCGGAACGCGCACGCTTTCGAGCCGGTCAGGCAGGTGAACCGGCCGCCGCGATACGCGCGCAGGTCGTCGCGGGCATGCGGTGCTGCCGCGTCACTGCGAATCGAGGCGCAGCCGCGCGATATACGGCAGGTGGTCCGACAGCCACGCGGTTTCGCCGGACGGCGCCTGCCATTCGAGCGGCGTCAGCCCGCGCACGAACATCTTGTCGAGTGCGAGCGCCGGGGAGAACGCGGGGAACGTGCGGCCCGACTCGCCGAGCAGCGTCGCGACTTCGGACAGCCCGATCTCGGCGAACAGCGCGACCGAATCGTTGCGCCAGTCGTTGAAGTCGCCGGCGAGCACGAGCGGGTCGTCGCCCGCGTTGCGCACGATCCAGTGCGCGATCCAGTGCATCTGGCGCAGCCGCGCCGCACGCGTGAGCGCGAGGTGCGCGCACAGGAGCGTGACGGGCCGCGCGCCGGCGAGCGTCGCGCGCGCGACCAGCAGCCCGCGCCGCTCGAAGCGGTGCGCGGAGATGTCCCAGCGGCCGCCGAGGTCGAGCGGGTGCGGCGACAGGATCGCGTTGCCGTGCCGCCACGACGGCTTGAACACGTTCGGTCCGAGCGCGATCTGCCAGTCGAGCGCCTGCGCGATCTCGGTGGCCTGGCAGTGCCATACGTCGTCGACCGCGTCGTCCATCGGCGCGCCGAAGCCGGGGGCGAGCATCGGGCGCGGCATGCGGCGCGCCATCGCTTCCTGCAGGAAATACACGTCGGCGTGCGTCGACTGCATCCAGTTGCGCATCGCGTTCCATGCGGTGAAGCCGAGCGGCGAGCGGCCCTTGTGCAGGTTCCAGCTGACCGCGGTGATTTCGTCGGGCGCGGCGTGCGGTTCGGCGAACGGCAGGGACAGGGCGTCGGCGGACATGGCGCTCAGTCCTTCGCGACGTGCGCGCGCACGCGGTAGACGAGATGCGGGCGCTGCTCGACGAGCGTCCAGTCGGTCCATGCGTCGTCGCCGACCGACAGCCCCGGATGGCTCGCGACGATCTGCCGCGGCGACGCGGGCACGCACGGATCGTTGCGCGTCGCGTTTTCGTCGTCGAGGGTTTCCTGCACGTCGAGCGCGAGCGACACGGTGCGGGCGGCGTCGTCGACGGTGAGCGGCGCGACCGTCACCGAGCGCGAGCGCTCGGTCGGCACGACGCGCGCGGCGTTGCCGCACCCGACGGGCACGGCGGACGGATAGCGATGGGTGTCGGTGCGGGTCTGACCGACGGTGGTGCGTTGCTGGAACGTGTCGATCGTCTGACCGTCGCGCACCACCTGGATCTCCCATGCGACGGCTGCCGGTGCGGCGCTCTGCGCATGGGCCGCGAGCGCGGCGCTCGCGAGCAGGACGGCCAGGCCGTGTTTCAGCATGAAACTTCTCCGGAAACGCGGGGGTAGCGGGGAACGGACGCACATCTTACGCCCGATCGATCCGGACGGTCGCGTGACACGATGCGTCGCCGCGGGTTCGCAGCACGATCTGGTCCTGATCGAAAGGTAGGTGCGCGTCACGCGTTTTCAAGCGAAAAAGCGCGCGAACTCGGCGACGCTCGCGCGCTCGGTCACGAGGCGGTTCTCGATCGCGTGCGGGTCCGCATGGCCGAGCGACATCCCGCACACGAGTTGCTCGTTGGCCGGGATGCCGAGATGCTCGGCGACGATCCGGTGGAACGGCACGAACGCGGCTTGCGGGCAGGTGTCGAGGCCGCGTGCGCGCGCGGCCGTCATCACGCCCTGCAGGAACATCCCGCAGTCGAGCCATGCGCCGTGCGTCATCACGCGGTCGAGCGTGAAGAACAGCGCGACCGGCGCATCGAAGAAGCGGAAGTTGCGCGCATGCTGCGCGTGCATGCGGGCCTTTTCGTCGCGGCCGATGTTCAACAGACCATACAGGTCCCAGCCGACCTTGCGGCGCCGGTCGATGTACGGGGGCACCCATTCGCGCGGATAGTAGTCGTACTCGGCGACGTATTTCTCGTCGCGCGCCGGATCGTCGTATGCCGCGGTGAGGGCCGCGGCGAGCGCGTCGCGGGTCGCGCCGGTCGCGACGTACACGTGCCACGGCTGGATGTTGGTGCCCGACGGCGCGCGGCTCGCGGCTTCGAGGATTGCCTCGAGCGTGTCGCGCGGCACGGGCGTCGGCAGGAACGCGCGAATCGCGCGGCGCGACTTGAGCGCGGCGTCGACAGCGTCGACGGCGTGGATCGCGTCGGGATCGACGCGCGAGACAGCAGCGGGGACGGACATCGGCAACCCTTCGAGACGAAGCGCGCGGCGCCGCGCGGGCGCCGTGGCGAGGCCGGCGCGACGGCCGGTGAATCATCGATCATACGCCGCGCGGCGCGACGCCGCAGCGCGCGCACGGTGTTAGCAGCAGACCGCGGTGGCTGCTTGCTTGCACGCCGATGCGGGATCGCTACACTGAAATCGTAAGGGTCTGATGATCGAGTGACGGCAGCAGTGGCGAGGTTGGTATGACGACGGCGATGGTGAAACAGGAACTGGCGGTGGCGTCCTTCAGCACGGTGTACGACCTCGAGCAGGTCGAGACCGCGTTGAACGAGCTGAACGAGAGCGCGAGCGACGCACTGCGCGCTACCTACGAGCGGATGCTCAAGACCGGCAATCTGCGCTTTTGCGTGAAGCCGAACCGGATGCCGTCGTTCGACGAACTCGGCGACGCGCTGCCCAATTTCACCGAGCCCCTCGACGACGTGCGCAAGCAGGTCGCGCTGTGCCTCGAGACCGACGACCGGCTCGAACTGATGCCGATCCTGCTGCTCGGGCCGCCCGGCATCGGCAAGACGCATTTCGCGAAGGCGCTCGCGCAGCTGCTCGGCACCGCGTACCACTACGTGCCGATGAGTTCGCTGACGGCCGGCTGGATCCTGTCGGGCGCGTCGTCGCAATGGAAGAACGCGAAGCCCGGCAAGGTGTTCGAAGCGCTCGTCAACGGCAGCTACGCGAACCCGGTGATCGCGGTCGACGAGATCGACAAGGCGGGCAGCGACGCGCAATACGATCCGCTCGGCGCGCTGTACGCGTTGCTCGAGCACGACACCGCGCGCGCGTTCGTCGACGAATTCGCCGAGGTGCCGATCGATGCGGGCAACGTGATCTGGGTCGCGACCGCGAACGATGCGCAGGCGATTCCGGAGCCGCTGCTGAACCGGATGAACGTGTACGAGATCGCGCCGCCGGACGCGGCCGGCGCGCGCCGGATCGCGCAGACGATCTACGACGAGATCCGCACGTCGCACGCGTGGGGGCGGCGCTTCCCCGACACGCTCGACGACGACGCGCTCGACGTGCTGGCCGCGACGCCGCCGCGCACGATGCGCCGTGCGCTGCTGCATGCGTTCGGCGCCGCGCGGCTCGACGGCCGGGACGTGATCGCACCGTCCGACATCCGCGCCGACGAGGGCGCGGCGAAGCGCCGGCCGATCGGGTTCTGAGCCGGCGGCGCGCGCCTCGCCGCGGCCTGCGCGCGTCGCGCCGTGCGGCGCGGCGCACGCGACATGCCGATGCAAGCGCGTTCGGCAGGCGGGCGAACCGGGACGTACAATTCTCTTCTCTCCCCTCGACGCGTGAGCGACGCGAAACGCCATGGAGCAGATGGATTGTGTGGTGATCGGCGCGGGTGTCGTCGGTCTTGCGATTGCGCGGGAGCTGGCCGCGCGCGGACGCGAAACGATCGTGCTCGAGGCGGCCGACGCCATCGGCACGGGCACGAGCTCGCGCAACAGCGAGGTGATTCACGCGGGGCTCTACTACGCGCGCGGCTCGCTGAAGGCGATGTCGTGCGTGCGCGGGCGCGACCTGCTGTACGAGTTCTGCGAGACGCGTCACGTGCCGCACCGGCGCGTGGGCAAGCTGCTCGTCGCGACGAGCACCGCGCAGGTGAAGCAGTTGAAGGCGATCGCCGCGCGCGCGGCGGAAAACGGCGTGCTCGACCTGATGCCGCTCACGCGCACCGAGGCGCAGACGCTCGAGCCCGCGCTCGATTGCGTGGAGGCGCTGTTTTCGCCGAGCACCGGCATCGTCGACAGTCACCAGCTGATGCTCGCGCTGCTCGGCGACGCGGAGCGCGACGGCGCGGTGTGCGCGCTGAAATCCCCGGTCGAGTCGATCGACGTGTTGCGCGGCGGCCGCTTCGTCGTGCGCACCGGCGGCGACGCGCCGACCGAAATCGAGGCCGCGTGCGTGATCAACAGCGCGGGCCTCGGCGCGCAGGCGCTCGCACGCCGCACGCGCGGCCTCGATCCGCGCTGGGTGCCGCCGCTCTATCTCGCGCGCGGCAACTACTTCAGCCTGTCCGGGCGCGCGCCGTTCTCGCATCTCGTCTATCCGATGCCCGACCGCGCGGGGCTCGGCGTGCATCTGACGCTCGATCTCGCCGGGCAGGCGCGCTTCGGCCCGGACGTCGAGTGGGTCGATGCGCTGCGCTACGAAGTCGATCCGGCGCGCGCGCCGGCGTTCTACACGTCGATCCGCACGTACTGGCCCGACCTGCCGGACGACGCGCTGCAGCCGGCCTACGCGGGGATCCGGCCGAAGCTCGCGGGGCCCGGCGAGCCGCCGGCCGACTTCATCGTGCAGGGCACGGCGCAGCACGGCGTGCGCGGCCTCGTGAACCTGTTCGGCATCGAGTCGCCGGGGCTGACCGCGTCGCTCGCGCTCGCGCAGCGCGTCGCCGACATGACGTCGCATGGCTGACGCTCACGGCCCGCATCCGTGCGGGCCGGCCGTGCGAAACCCCGGGCGAGACCCCGTGTGAAATCCCTTATCTCCGGCATTTCGGCGCGCACATTGATGCGCTTGAGCGTTATTCTGTCGTACGGCCGTCGACAGAACGGCTTTCAAACCGATAACGTTGGAGCGAGTCCCCCATGAAAACATCCCGTCGGAGTTTCCTGATCACGAGCATCGGCGCCGTGTCCGCGCTGGCGCTGTCGCGCGAAGCGCTGGCCGATGCGCCGATGCTGTCGGAAACGGATCCGACCGCCGTGGCGCTCGGCTACAAGGCCGATGCGACGAAGGTCGACAAGACGAAGTATCCGAAATACGCAGCGGGCCAGGATTGCGCGGCCTGCATGCTGTACCAGGGCAAGAAGGGCTCGGCGTCGGGCCCGTGCGGTGCATTCCCGGGCAAGCAGGTATCGGCGAAGGGCTGGTGCAGCGCATTCTCGAAGATGGGTTGATGCCCGCGGCGGCATCGTGCGATGCCGCAATGTGGCGAAAACCGCAAAACGCCCGCCATCGGACGATGGCGGGCGTTTTTTATGCTTGAAAACGGTTCCGTCGCTTTCTACACTCGCTGCAAACCAACGCGCCGCGGGCTCTCCGCGCGCCGCGCCCGATACGGCGGATTCACGAGAACGAGGCTCGCATGGCGACGATTGCGAATTCAACGAAAACGATCCGGCCCGAGCGCGCGCTGAACCGCCGCGCGGTAGTCGCCGCCGTGATCGGCAACGCGCTCGAGTGGTACGACTTCACGGTATTCGGCTTCATGACCGTCGTGATCGCCGAACTGTTCTTCCCGACGACCAGCGAATACTCGTCGCTGCTCCTGACCACCGCGACCTTCGGCGTCGCGTTCTTCATGCGCCCGATCGGCGGCATCGTGTTCGGGCTGTACGCCGACCGCGCGGGCCGCAAGGCCGCGCTGTCGCTCGTGATCCTGCTGATGACGGCCGGCATCTTCCTGCTCGCGATCGCGCCGCCCTATGCGGCGATCGGCATCGGCGGCCCGCTCCTGATCGTGCTCGGCCGCCTGTTGCAGGGCTTCTCGGCGGGCGGCGAATTCGGCAGCGCAACGGCGCTGCTGATCGAAGCCGCGCCGTTCTCGAAACGCGGCTTCTACGGCAGCTGGCAGATGGCGAGCCAGGCGGGCGCGCTGCTGATCGGCGCGCTCGTCGGCGCGGCCGTCACGCGCGGGCTGTCGCACGACGCGCTGCGCAGCTGGGGCTGGCGCGTGCCGTTCATCCTCGGGCTCGTGATCGGCCCGATCGGTTTCTACATCCGCCGTCATCTCGCCGATTCCGAAGCGTTCCTGCATGCGCAGCAAAGCGCACGCCGCGCAACGCTCGGCGAAGTGTTCACGCGCCATCCGCGCGAGGTGCTGTGCGGGCTCGGCTCGGTGATCGCGCTGACGGTGACGGTCTACGTGCTGATCAGCTATCTGCCGACCTTCGCGGTGAAGCAGCTGAAGCTGCCGTATGCGCAATCGTTCTATGCGGTGATCATCGGCAACCTGCTGCTGATGGTGCTGTCGCCGGTCGCGGGCGCATGGTCGGACCGCATTGGCCGCAAGGGGCTGTCGCTATGGTCGCTCGGGCTGACGCTCGTGCTGATGTATCCGCTGTTCGCGTGGCTCGACGCGGCGCCGAGCATCGCGCGGCTGATCGTGGTGCAGGCCTTGCTGTCGGTGACGCTCGCCGGCTATTACGGGCCGTTCGGCGCGATGATCGCCGAGCTGTTCCCGGCCAACGTGCGCTCGACCGGGCTGTCGATCGCGTACAACGTCGCGGTGATGCTGTTCGGCGGTTTCGGGCAGTTCATCGTCACGTGGCTGATTAAGGTGACGGGCACGCCGCTCGCACCGACCTATTACGTGATGGCGGGAATCGCACTGTCGATCGTCGCGGTCGCGTTCGTGCCCGCGCGCAGCGCGGATCTCGACGCGCCGGCCTGACGGTTGCATTGCATCGCATGCATCGTTTCGGAAGCCGCAACGATGTGCGGCCTGGCTGCGAACACGGCGCGACAACCCTCTGCGTTCGCGCCCGAATTGTTTAGTTGTCGAACGAAACATGCGCGGGATGAACGAAATGGCCGCTCGCGCGCGCAGAGGCACTTTTCGCGTGCGTAAGACATCGGCAAAAACCCGCGTGGATGCGCGTCTAGAAGAGTTTTTTCTCCAGCTTGTTGCAAAATCGCTAGCTCAAGTAATATCCGCGTACCCGGCCCCCAGGGGGACCGGTTCCGATCTGGAGACCTGGAGGAAACATGGAATACAACCGTCTGTTGCACACCCTGCGTGTTACCGCCATCGCAGGCGTGGCAGCGGCATCGCTCGGCGTCGCGGGTTCTGCATTCGCACAGATCCCGAACAAAACGCTCGTCTACTGCTCAGAAGGCAGCCCGGCGGGTTTTGATTCCGCGCAATTCACGACCGGCGTCGATTTCACCGCCGCCACGTTCACCGTCTACAACCGCCTCGTCGAATTCGAGCGCGGCGGCACCAAGGTCGAGCCCGGCCTCGCCGAGAAGTGGGACGTCTCGTCCGACGGCAAGGTGTACACGTTCCACCTGCGTCATGGCGTGAAGTTCCACACGACCGACTTCTTCAAGCCGACGCGTGAATTCAACGCGGACGACGTCGTGTTCTCGTTCGAGCGCATGCTCGATCCGAACAATGCGTTCCGCAAGGCCTACCCGGTGTCGTTCCCGTACTTCACCGACATGGGCCTCGACAAGCTGATCACGAAGATCGAGAAGGTCGATCCGTACACCGTGAAGTTCACGCTGTCCGAGCCGAACGCGCCGTTCATCCAGAACATGGCGATGGAATTCGCGTCGATCCTGTCGGCCGAATACGGCGACCAGCTGATGAAGGCCGGCAAGGCCGCCGACATCAACCAGAAGCCGGTCGGCACGGGCCCGTTCATCTTCCGCAGCTATACGAAGGACGCGACGATCCGTTTCGATGGCAATCCTGATTACTGGAAGAAGGGCGCGGTGAAGCTGTCGAAGCTGATCTTCTCGATCACGCCCGACCCGGGCGTGCGCGTGCAGAAGATCAAGCGCAACGAGTGCCAGGTGATGAGCTATCCGCGTCCGGCCGACATCGCGGCGCTGAAGGCCGACTCGGGCATCGACATGCCGTCGCAGCCGGGCTTCAACCTCGGCTACCTCGCGTACAACGTCGAGCACAAGCCGGTCGACAAGCTCGAAGTGCGTCAGGCGCTCGACATGGCGATCAACAAGAAGGCGATTCTCGAATCCGTCTATCAGGGTGCCGGCCAGGCCGCCAGCGCGCCGATGCCGCCGACCCAATGGTCGTACGACAAGAACCTGAAGATGGCCCCGAACGACACCGAGAAGGCGAAGGCGCTGCTCGCGAAGGCCGGCTATCCGAACGGTTTCGACATCACGCTGTGGGCGATGCCGGTGCAGCGCGCATACAACCCGAACGCCCGCCTGATGGCCGAGATGATCCAGGCCGACTGGGCGAAGATCGGCGTGAAGGCGAAGATCGTCACGTACGAGTGGGGCGAGTACATCAAGCGCGCGCACACGGGCGAGCAGGACACGATGCTGATCGGCTGGACGGGCGACAACGGCGACCCCGACAACTGGCTCGGCACGCTGCTCGGCTGCGAGGCGATCAAGGGCAACAACTTCTCGCACTGGTGCTACAAGCCGTTCGACGAGCTGATCCAGAAGGGTCGCACGACGACGGGCCAGGACGCGCGCACGAAGATCTACACGCAGGCCCAGCAGATCTTCGCGCAGCAGCTGCCGTTCTCGCCGATCGCGAACTCGACGGTCTACCAGCCGGTACGCAAGAACGTGGTCGACATGCGCATCGAGCCGCTCGGCTATGCGCGTTTCGACGGTGTCAGCGTGAAGTAACCGGCCTGGCGTAAGCTGTCGTCTTGAGAAGACCGGCTTGAAATCATCCGGCGACGAGGGGCCAAAAGCCCCTCGTCGCCGGTCGTACATTTCCCACAAGAAAATACGAGACGCATCATGTTCACATTCGTGTTGCGCCGCGTGGGCATGGTGATCCCGACCTTCATCGGCATCACCATCCTGGCGTTTGCGCTGATTCACCTGATACCGGGCGACCCCATCGAAGTGATGATGGGCGAGCGTGGCGTCGATCCCGCGATGCATGCGGAGGCCATGAAACGCCTCGGGCTCGACCAGCCGCTGCCGCTGCAGTACATCCACTACATCGGCCGGGCGCTGCATGGCGACCTCGGCACGTCGATCATCACCAACACCAGCGTCGCGGGCGAATTCTTCGCGCGCTTCCCGGCGACCGTCGAACTGTCGCTGTGCGCGCTCGTGTTCGCGCTCGCGGTCGGGCTGCCGGCCGGCGTGATCGCCGCGCTGCGGCGCGGCTCGGTCGTCGATCACGGCGTGATGGGCACCGCGCTCACCGGCTACTCGATGCCGATCTTCTGGTGGGGGCTGATCCTCATCATGGTGTTTTCGTCGTACCTCGGCTGGACGCCCGTGTCGGGCCGCATCGCGGTCGAATACGATTTCCCGCATCCGACCGGTTTCATGCTGATCGACGCGCTGCTCGCACCCGACGAAGGCGCGTTCAAATCGGCGGTCAGCCACCTGATCCTGCCGGCGATCGTGCTCGGCACGATCCCGCTCGCGGTGATCGCGCGGATGACGCGCTCGTCGATGCTCGAAGTGCTGCGCGAGGACTACATCCGCACGGCGCGCGCGAAGGGGCTGTCGCCCGTGCGCGTGGTCGTCGTGCATGCGCTGCGCAATGCGCTGATCCCGGTCGTCACCGTGATCGGCCTGCAGATCGGCACGCTGCTGGCCGGCGCCGTGCTGACCGAGACGCTCTTTTCGTGGCCCGGTGTCGGCAAGTGGCTGATCGATGCGATCGGCCGCCGCGACTATCCGGTCGTCCAGGGCGGCATCCTGCTGATCGCGACGCTCGTGATCGTCGTGAACCTGGTCGTCGACCTGCTGTACGGCGTGCTGAATCCGCGCATCCGCCACACGAGGTAATCCCATGAGCAATCTGCAAAACACCCTGCCGAGCGAATCCGCGCCGGCCGGCGGCCGTGCGCTCGCGCTGCGCGAGTTCTGGGCCAATTTCTCGCGCAACCGCGGCGCCGTCGGCGCCGGCATCGTCGTGCTGGTGCTGATCCTCGTCGCGCTGTTCGCGCCGTTGATCGCGCCGCACAGCCCGGTCGAGCAATACCGCGACTACGTGAAGATCCCGCCCGCATGGCTCGCGGGCGGCAACTGGCAGTTCATCCTCGGCACCGACGAAGCGGGCCGCGACATCCTTTCGCGCCTGATGTTCGGCGCGCGCATGTCGTTCTGGATCGGCTTCGTGTCGGTCGTGCTCGCGCTGATCCCCGGCATCGTGCTCGGGCTGATCGCCGCGTTCTTCCAGAAGTGGGCCGACACGCCCGTGATGCGCATCATGGACGTGCTGCTCGCGCTGCCGTCGCTGCTGCTCGCGGTCGCGGTCGTCGCGATCATCGGCCCGGGCCTCACCAACACGATGTTCGCGATCGCGATCGTCGCGCTGCCGGCCTACGTGCGTCTCACGCGCGCATCCGCGCTCGGCGAGCTGCAGAAGGAGTACGTGACGGCGTCGCGCGTGGCCGGTGCCGGCACGCTGCGCCTGATGTTCTCGCAGGTGCTGCCGAACTGCACGGCGCCGCTGATCGTGCAGGCGACGCTCGGCTTCTCGTCGGCCATCCTCGACGCGGCCGCGCTCGGCTTCCTCGGCCTCGGCGTGCAGCCGCCGACCGCCGAGTGGGGCGCGATGCTCGCGTCCGCGCGCGACTACATCGACAACGCATGGTGGATCGTGACGATGCCCGGCCTGTCGATCCTGATTTCGGTGCTCGCGATCAACCTGCTCGGCGACGGGCTGCGCGACGCGCTCGATCCCAAACTGAAGCGGATGGCGTGACCATGAGCCAAGATCTACTGACTATCCGCAATCTCGCGGTGAACTTCAACGGCCTGCCCGCGGTCGACCGGATCAACCTGTCGATCGCGCCGGGCGAGGTGGTGGGCGTCGTCGGCGAATCGGGCTCGGGCAAGAGCGTGACGATGATGGCGCTGATGGGCCTGATCGATGCGCCGGGCAAGGTGACGGCCGACGAGGTCACGTTCAACGGCGTGGACCTGCTGAAGGCGTCGCCGAAGGCGCGCCGCAAGATCGTCGGCAAGGACATCGCGATGGTGTTCCAGGATGCGCTGACGAGCCTGAACCCGAGCTACACGGTCGGCTACCAGATCAAGGAGGTGCTGAAGCTGCACGAAGGCCTGCGCGGCGACGCGCTGCACCGGCGCGCGCTCGAGCTGCTCGACCAGGTCGGCATTCCGGATGCGAAGAACCGCATCACGGCGTTCCCGCACCAGATGTCGGGCGGCATGAACCAGCGCGTGATGATCGCGATGGCGGTCGCGTGCAACCCGAAGCTGCTGATCGCCGACGAGCCGACCACCGCGCTCGACGTGACGATCCAGGCGCAGATCATGGACCTGCTCGTGAAGCTGCAGAAGGAGCGCGGGATGGCGCTCGTGCTGATCTCGCACGACCTGGCCGTCGTGTCGGAGGTCGCGCAGCGCGTCGCGGTGATGTATGCGGGCGAGGTCATCGAGACCAATCGCGTGCCGGACATCTTCCGTGCGCCGCATCATCCGTATACCGAAGCGCTGCTCGCGGCGATTCCCGAGCACAATCAGGGGGCGCGTCGCCTTGCCGCATTGCCGGGCATGGTGCCGGGCCGCGATGATCGCCCGTCCGGGTGCCTGTTCGCGCCGCGCTGCAAGTACGTCGTCGACGATTGCCGCAAGGCGCGTCCGGCGCTCGATACGCTGGTGCCGGCCAACGATGCGATGCGCGCGCGCTGCATCAAGCCGCTCAATGTTTCCAACCTCGACCTGACGGGAGGCGCACGATGAATGCAGTCCACGAAACGCGTGCCACGCCGCACGACGAGGAAGCGGTGCTGGTCGCCGACCGGCTCGCGAAGCACTACACGGTCAAGCGCGGGATGTTCGGGCAGGGCACGGTGAAGGCGCTGAACGGCGTGTCGTTCACGCTCAAGCGCGGCAAGACGCTCGCCGTCGTCGGCGAGTCGGGCTGCGGGAAATCGACGCTCGCGCGCCAGCTCACGATGATCGAGACGCCCACCTCGGGCCACCTGACGATCGACGGCAAGGACGTGGCCGGCGCGAGCCGCGAGACGGTCGCCGACCTGCGCCGTCGCGTGCAGATGGTGTTCCAGAACCCGTTCGCGTCGCTGAACCCGCGCAAGACCGTCGAGCAGACGCTCTCCGAGCCGCTCGAGATCAACGCGAACCTGACGGCCGCCGAACGCGCGCAGCGCGTCGCGCAGATCATGCGCACGGTCGGCCTGCGGCCCGAGCACGCGAAGCGTTATCCGCACATGTTCTCGGGCGGCCAGCGCCAGCGGGTCGCGATCGCGCGCGCGATGATCCTCGATCCGCGGATCGTCGTCGCCGACGAACCGGTGTCCGCGCTCGACGTGTCGATCCAGGCGCAGATCCTGAACCTGTTCATGGACCTGCAGGAGCAGTTCAAGACGAGCTACGTGTTCATCTCGCACAACCTGTCGGTGGTCGAGCACGTCGCCGACGACGTGATGGTGATGTACTTCGGCAGCGTCGCCGAGCTCGGCGACAAGGCGACGATCTACGCGCATCCGCGCCATCCGTACACGCGCGCGCTGATGTCGGCGACGCCGGCGATCTTCGAGGAAGACCGCCGCGTGCAGATCAAGCTGCAGGGCGAGCTGCCGTCGCCGCTCAATCCGCCGTCGGGCTGCGCGTTTCACCAGCGCTGCCCGTACGCGGTCGAGCGCTGCCGCGTCGAGGAACCGCAGCTGCGCGACGTCGACGGACGCCGCGTGGCCTGCCATCGCGCCGAGGAGGTAGGGGAGGTGAATGCCTGATGGTTTGGCGGCGCGCGCGCCTGGCGTGCGCCGTTCGGGGGGCGGCCGCGCGCGCGTGATGCGCGCGTGCCGCAATGCACGGCGCTGGAGCGTGCGCACGGTCACGGGCGCGGCGCTGGCCGGCGCGTGCGTGGCGGCCAGCGTGCTGGTCCCGGTCGACGCCGCGCGTGCCGAAGGGCGCGCGCCGGCGAGTTCGCCGATCCATCCGTCGCAGGTTCCGCCGCCCGGCATGAACCTGCCGGGCTTCCACGTGCCGTCCGTGTCGAACGGCACGGTCGCGCGCGGCACGGTGCGCGTGCAGCCGGCGCGCATGCCGTTCTATGTCGCGACGCGGGGCAGGGTCACGCTGTACGTGCTCGGCACGCTGCACACGGGCGACCCGTCCGACTATCCGCCCGCGCAGCCGTTCAGGCCGCGCATCCTCGCGGCGCTCGCCGCGTCGCCGACGCTCGCGCTCGAACTGTCGCCGGACGATCTCCTCGAATCGCAGGACGACGTGTCGAAGTACGGCGTGTGCCGCTACCCGTGCCTGCAGCGCCTGCTGCCCGAGCCGCAGTGGCAGCGCCTCGCGGCGCGCTTGCGCGGCAACCCGGCCGCGCTCGCGGAGATCCGCCGGATGCGGCCGTGGCTCGCGGCGCTGGTCGTCGAAACCTACGACTCGCTGGCGGCCGGCCTGCAGACCGAGTACGGCACCGAGGCGCAGCTGCAGAACGTGTTCCTGAAGAAGAAGGGCGGCCGCGTGATCGGGCTCGAGACGCTCGCCGAGCAGATGCGCGCGTTCACCGGGCTGACGCTCGCCGAGCAGCGCGAGATGCTCGCGCAGGACATGGT
Organism: Burkholderia sp. BCC1985; assembly: GCF_905339915.1. Lineage (NCBI taxonomy): Bacteria > Pseudomonadati > Pseudomonadota > Betaproteobacteria > Burkholderiales > Burkholderiaceae > Burkholderia > Burkholderia sp. BCC1985. The sequence continues at coordinate 48,097 of NZ_CAJPGY010000015.1, read as the reverse complement.
GCAGACCCCGGCGCAGAACGCCGACGACATCAAGGCGCTGCACCGGCTGTGGCGAATTGGCGACGCCGACGCGATCTCGGCGTGGGCGGTCGCGAAGAGCGAGCGGCTGGCCCGTTCGAAGGCGCTGTCGGCGTCGATCGACAACAAGATCCTGTACGAGCGCAACCGGCGCTTCGTTGCACGGATGACGGCAATCGCCGCGCCGAACCGGGCGGTATTCGTGGCCATCGGCGCGCTGCATCTGGGCGGCCCGCGCGGCGTGCTCGAATTGTTGCGCCAGCAAGGGTATCAGGTCGACGCGAACTGATTGCGCCGCGCACCGCGCGCCGATCCTCCCCTGTTTGATCGACGAGATGCACGCGCTGCGAGGCGCCCGCGCGGCCACGCGGCTCGATAAGGAAAACCCTCGAATCTTCAGGAAATAGCGTTTAAAACGATTGACATCCGGTTCTGCCAATCTCTATTCTTCATCCCACAAGTTGAAAAAATGAAAAGAATAGATAAGTTCTACGGGGTAGCAGAAAACAAAGCGCGGGGTTAGCGTAGCCGGCACGTATGTAACGTGCCGGCCGCGGAGTGTCTGCATGCACGGCGGGGCCAAACATCGTCGGCACAACAAATGCATGCGACAGACTTGCGGCATAAGCAACGTTCCGTCGTCCGACCGGGGGAAGCAGCAAGCGGGCGGCGGCGGACGTTTTTTGATCCGGAGCATGTTTCCGGTCACCGTCGACAGACGGTTTCGGGGGGCGAATCGACAGACGGCGAAGTCCGCGGCGATTGCGCCAACAGAAAAGCGCCACGAGGGCGCTTTTTTCTTTTGTGGCGGCGGTTTTTGGCCTGCGGCGGCTGAGCGCTTCAACGACGCGTCACGCCATCATGCGTCTTCCCCGGCCTGCAGCGCGCCGGGCGCGACGACGTCGACACCCGCCGCTTCGAGCGCCGCGCGGATCCGTTTCGCGAACGCGAGCGCATGCGGGCCGTCGCCGTGCAGGCAGACCGTCTGCGCGTTGAGCGGCACCCACTCGCCGCTCACTGCCCGCACCTGCCGCTCGCGCACCATGTCGAGCGTGCGCGCGAGCACCGCTTCTTCATCGTCGATCAGCGCGCCGGGCTGGCTGCGCGGCACGAGCGAGCCGTCCGCGCGGTAGCCGCGATCGGCGAATACTTCCTCCACCGCGGCGAGCCCCGCGTGGCGCGCGGCCGCGACGAACACGCTGTTCGCGAGCCCGAACACGGCCAGCGACGGATCGAAGTCGTGGATCGCGGACACCACCGCGTCGGCGATCAGCGGGTCGCGCGCGGCCTGGTTGTACAGCGCGCCGTGCGGCTTCACGTGCGCGATGCGGCCGCCCTCGGCCTGCGCGATCGCCGACAGCGCGCCGAGCTGGTACAGCACGCCCGCGTAGATGTCGCCGGCCGGCAGCTGCATTTCCTTGCGGCCGAAATTCTCCGGGTCGTGAAAGCTCGGGTGCGCGCCGATCGACACGCCTTTCTGCACGGCCCAGCGCACGCAGTCGCGCATCGCATTGGCGCCGCCTGCATGCCAGCCGCACGCGATGTTCGCCGACGTGACGAGGTCGAGCAGCGCCTCGTCCGATCCGCATCCTTCACCGAGATCGGCATTCAGATCGATTTCCATGATGTTCCTCGTCCACGGGTGTGTGGCGCGTCCTTCGTCCTGCTTCCGTCATTGTCACGCTGCGCGCGATTGCGCGCGGCGGCGCGTTTCCTCGCGCATCTCGATCGCGACGTCGATCTGGCGCAGATAGGCACGTTCTGCGACCAGGGCGGCGCGCGCGGCGTCGGGTGTCGTGCGCACGAAGCGGATCGGCAGGTTGAGCCGCGCCTGTGCGAGTTTCCAGAGATCCGCGCGGATCACCGTGCCGATCTTCGGATAGCCGCCGGTGGTCTGCGCATCGTGCATCAGTACGATCGGCTGGCCGTTCGGCGGCACCTGGATCGTGCCGGGCAGCACCGCGTGCGACAGCAGCTCGACCGGCCGCTCGCGCACCAGTTCGGCGCCGGCGAGACGATAGCCCATCCGGTTGCTGTTCGCGGTGACGAGCCATTCCTCGTCCCAGAACGCCTGCTGCGAATCGGCCGCGAACGACGCGTAGTCGGGGCCCGGCAGCACGCGCACGGGCATCGCCCACGGCGCATGCGCGGGCCGGTGGCGGCGCGGCGGTTCGTCGACGCGCACGAACGCGCACCACGCGGGCGCCTTCACGCCGAATTCGGGCGCGTCGGCCGCGAGGCAGCCGGCGCCGGCCGGCGGCACGCCGACCGGCAGCCGGTCGCCGTCGCGCAGCGCGCGGCCGCCGAGGCCGCCGAAGCGCGACGCGAGATCGGTGCTGCGCGAGCCGAGCATCGGCAGCACGTCGATGCCGCCCGCGATGCACAGGTAGCCGCGCATGCCGCGTTTCGCGGCCGGCAGCACGAGCGTCTGGCCGGCGTCGACCGGCAGGCTCCACCAGGAATACACGGGCCGGCCGTCGAGCGTCGCGCCGAATTCGGTGCCGGTGATCGCGATGCGCGTCGCGCGCGTGAAGCGGAACGCGGCCGGCCCGATCGTGATTTCGACGGCCGCCGCGTCGGGGCGGTTGCCGACCAGCCGGTTGCCGACTTCGAGCGCGAGGCCGTCGAGCGCGCCGCCCTGCGCGACGCCGAGATGGCGCGTGCCGCGGCGGCCGAGATCCTGCACGGTCGACAGCGGGCCGGCGCGGACGACCTCGATCGTGCCCGGTGCGGTGTTCTGGCTCATGTCGCGTCGACTCCGGCAATGGTGAAGCGCACGCGGTCGCCGGGCAGCAGCAGCGTCGGCTGCGGCCGCGCCGGGTCGAACAGCACGTGCGACGTGCGGCCGATCAGCTGCCAGCCGCCGGGCGACGTGGCCGGATAGATGCCCGTCTGCGCACCGCCGATGCCGACCGAGCCGGCCGGCACCTCGAGGCGCGGGGCCGCGCGGCGCGGCGTGTGCAGCGACGCATCGAGGCCGCCGAGATACGCGAAGCCCGGCTGGAAGCCGACGAAGAACACGACGTAGGCGCCGGCCGCGTGGCGCGCGACGACTTCGTCGGCCGACAGCCCGGTGTGCGCGGCGACGGCGGCGAGGTCGGGACCGGCGGCACCGCCGTATTCGACCGGGATGTCGATTTCCCGGCCGTCCGCGTGCTCGACGTCGGCGGTTTCCCACGCGTCGCGCAGCGCCGGCGTGAGCGAGTCGGCCGTCGTGGCGAGCGCGTCGAACACGATCGTCAGGTTGTTCATGCCCGGCACGACGTCGATCACGTCGGGCCACGCGCGCGCGACCTCGGCGACGGCCCAGACGCGGCGCTGGCAATCGAGCGTGGCGGGCGGCGGTACCTCGCAGACGAGGGCGGCATCGCCGAGCGGATAAATGCGGGGTTGCGTCATCGGACTGGCACGGTTCGGACGGCAATGTTAGCGCACATTGTCAATAAAATATCGACAACTTCCCAATAAGCGTTTTCGCCTAGCCCGTATGTCCGGGCTTCTGGCGTACACTCGGCACACCCTGTCATCCGGCTTGCTCCGCCTTTCCATGAAGCGTCCTGCGACCAAGATCGTGTCATCCGAACACCTCGTTTCCGATTCGAGCGCGGAGCTGTCGGAACTCGAATACGGGCTCATCATGGCCGGCAACGCATTCAACCGCTGGATGGTGCGCTGCATGTCGGCCGCGGGCGCGAAGGACATGACGGCGGTCGAGGTGTCGCTGCTGCATCACGTGAGCCACCGCGAACGCAAGAAGAAGCTCGCCGACATCTGCTTCGTGCTCAATATCGAGGATACGCACGTCGCGACCTATGCGCTGAAAAAACTGATCGCGCGCGGCTATGTGAAGAGCGAGAAGAGCGGCAAGGAGGTGTTCTTCTTCGCGACCGACGCGGGCCGCGAGCTGTGCCTGAAGTATCGGGAGGTGCGCGAGCATTGCCTGATCGAGACGCTGAAGGACAGCGGCCTCACCAACGAGCAGATCGGCGACGCGGCGCAGTTGCTGCGCCACGCATCGGGCCTCTACGACACGGCCGCGCGCGCGGCGGCGTCGCTGTAAACGATTGCGGACGGGAGGGTGAGCGCGGTGACGCGCGGCATGCCGCTCACGCAGCAGCGCGCGCCGCGTCATCAGGCGGCGGGGTAAAGCGCGCCGTCGGTCACGATCCAGCGCATCGCGAGATCGTGCGCCTCGGCCGGCAGCGCATCGACGCGGCACGCTTCATACGCGATGCCGACCGTCACCGGCAGCGTGTCGCCGGGCCACACCGCGAGCGTGCGGTCGTAGTAGCCGCCGCCATAGCCGAGCCGGTAGCGCTGCAGATCGAATCCCACGCACGGAATCAGCAGCAGGTCGGGCACGACGACGACGCCCGACGCCGGTTCCGGAATCCGGTGATGGCCTTCGCGCATCGGCGTATCCGCATCCCACGCATGGAACGCGAGCGGCGTGTGACGCTCGCCGATCACCGGCAGCGCGGCGCGGCGGCCCGTGCCGGCCCCGGCCCACGCGAGCACCGCGTCGCGGGCGTCGAATTCGCCCGGCAGCGGCCAGTAGAAGCCGACCGTCGCGGGCGCGAGGCGCTCGAGCAACAGGCGCAGCCGCGCGTCGAGCGCGGCGTTCGCGGCGGGCTGCGACGCGGCGTCGCGACGCGCGCCGGACAGCGTTTTGCGCAGTGCAACCTTCGGGTTCGGCACAGGGTTGCATGCTATGCTTTCGCTCACTTCGTGCTCCATTCATAACGATGTCGAACAGCCTTTTCCGAGTATATCGCGCGGTCGCGCTCACGCTTTCGGCCGCCGCGCTCGTCGCGGGCACGGCCGCGTGCGCCGCACCGGGCGACGACACGCTCGCCGGGGACGACCAGATCTTCGTGCAACTGCGCGAGGCCGCGCGCCGCAACGACGCCGCGAAGGCCGCGCAGCTCGCGTCGATGATCCCGAACTATCCGGTCCCGTCCTACGTCGAGTATTTCCAGATCAAGCCGCAGCTGTTCGATTCGACCGGCCGCGCACGCGTCGACGCACCGGACGCGCCGGTGCAGTCGTTCCTGCAGCGCTATGACGGCCAGGCGATCGCCGACCGCCTGCGCAACGACTACCTGCTCGTGCTCGGCGCGCGTCACGACTGGCGCAACTTCGACGACCAGTACAAGCGCTTCGTGCTCGACGACGACACGCAGGTCAAGTGCTACGCGCTCGAATCGCGCGCGGCGCGCGGCGAGAACGTCGCCGAGGCGGCGCGTGCGCTGCTCGTCGAGCCGAAATACTACGGCGATGCCTGTGTCGACCTGATTACGGCGCTCACCGTCAACCAGCAGTTCACGAGCGACGACGTGTGGCAGCAGGCGCGCCTCGCGTACGAGCAGAACTACACGACGCTCGGCGGCAAGATCGTCGACGCGCTCGGCGCGCGCCCGGTCGGTTTCGACCAGGCGACCAGCGCGCCGCCGCTGTACCTCGCGCGCGGCGTCGGCCCGGACGCGGCATCGCACCAGCTCGCGCTGATCGCGCTCGGCCGCATGGCGCGCAACGATCCGGACGCGGCGGCCGGGATGCTGACGTCGATCGCCGGCTCGCTGACGAAGCAGGAGCAGGCGATCGCGTGGGGCGCGATCGGCTACCAGGGCGCGATCAAGCGCTCGGCGCTCGCGTCGGTCTGGTATGCGAAATCCGCGAACGCGCCGCTGTCGAACCCGGGCTACGAATGGCGCACGCGCGCCGCGCTGCTCGCCGGCAACTGGCCGATGGTGCGCTGGTCGATCGAACAGATGCCGCCGTCACTGCGCGACGATCCGGCATGGATCTACTGGCATGCGCGCGCGCTCAAGCAGAGCGGCGACACGCTGCAGGCGAACCAGGAATTCGAGCAGGTCGCGGGCCAGTACAACTTCTACGGGCAGCTCGCCGGCGAAGAGCTCGGCCAGCGCACGTCGATCCCGCCGCGCACGAAGGTGAGCGATGGCGACGTCGACGCGATGAGCAAGATCCCTGGCTTCGCGCTCGCGCAGCGCTTCTATGCGCTGAACCTGCGCCTCGAAGGCAACCGCGAATGGAACTGGCCGCTGCGCGGGATGACCGATCGCCAGCTGCTCGCGGCCGCCGAATACGGCAAGCGCATCGACCTGCTCGACCGCACCGTCAACACGGCCGACCGCACGAAGGCCGAGCACGACTTCACGCTGCGCTACCCGTCGCCGTACCGTGACATCGTCGAGCGCTACGCGCAGTCGTCGGGCCTCGACATCGAATGGGCATACGGGCTGATCCGCCAGGAGTCGCGCTTCATCACGAACGCGCGTTCGTCGGTCGGCGCGGGCGGCCTGATGCAGCTGATGCCGGCCACCGCGCAGCTCGTCGCGAAGAAGCTCGGGATGGGCACGATCACGCGTGCGCAGATGCACGACATCAATACCAACATCCAGCTCGGCACCTGGTATCTGGCGGACATCTACAACAACTTCGACAGCTCGCCGGTGCTGGCAACCGCCGGCTACAACGCGGGCCCGGGCCGGCCGCGCCAGTGGCGCCAGGTGTTGACGCAGCCGGTCGAAGGCGCGATCTTCGCGGAGACGATTCCGTTCAACGAGACGCGCGACTACGTGAAGAACGTGCTGTCGAACACCGTCTACTACGCGGCGCTCTTCGAGGGCAAACCGCAGTCGTTGAAGAAACGCCTAGGCATGATCTCGCCCTGATCCGCAATCTTCACACTGCCGCGCGAGACGCGGCAGTGTTCTTTTGAGGACCCGAACATGGATCGCCAGACCGTCGCGCTGCTGGGCGGCACCGGCTTCATCGGCAGCCGGCTCGTCAACGCGCTGATCGACGCCGGCAAGCAGGTGCGGATCGGCACGCGGCGGCGCGAGCACGCACGCCACCTGCAGATGCTGCCGGTCGAGATCGTCGAGCTCGACGCGCTCGATACGCGCACGCTCGCCCGGTTCGTCGCCGGCGCGCATGCGGCCGTCAATCTCGTCGGCGTGCTGCACGGCGGCCGTGGCACGCCGTACGGGCCCGGGTTCGAGCGCGCGCACGTCGCGCTGCCGGCCGCGCTGGCCGCCGCGTGCGTCGAAGTCGGCGTGCGGCGCGTGCTGCACATGAGCGCGCTCGGCGCCGATTCGCACGGCCCGAGCATGTACCAGCGCTCGAAGGGCGACGGCGAGGCCGCGCTGCATGCGGTCGCGGCGACCGATTCGCTCGCGCTGACGATCTTCCGCCCGTCGGTCGTGTTCGGCCCCGGCGACGCGTTCCTGAACACGTTCGCGAACCTGCAGCGCACGCTGCCGGTGCTGCCGCTCGCGATGCCCGATGCGCGCTTCCAGCCGGTGTTCGTCGGCGATGTCGTGCGCGCGTTCGTCAACACGCTGGATCTCGCGGCCGCGCACGGCAAGACCTACGAACTCGGCGGCCCGACCGTCTACACGCTCGAGCAGCTGGTGCGCTATTGCGGCACGCTGGTCGGCCGGCAGGCACGCATCGTGCGGCTGCCCGACGCGCTCGCGCGGCTGCAGGCGAGCGTGTTCGAATGCCTGCCCGGCGAGCCGGTGATCACGCGTGACAATCTCGCGTCGATGTCGGTGCCGAACGTGCTGTCCGGGCCGCTCGCACCGGAACTCGGGATCTCGCCCGCGAGTCTCGAGAGTATCGCGCCCGCGTATCTCGGCCATGCCGCGCGGCGCTCCCGCTTCGACTGGTTCCGCTCGCGCCGCCGCTAGGCGCCGCGGACCGTCGCTTCCGTCATTCACTTTCGCGCTTTCCGGAACACCGCCATGAAACTCGTCATTGGAGACAAGAACTACTCGTCGTGGTCGATGCGGCCGTGGCTGCTGCTCGCGCATTTCGGCATCCCGTTCGACGAGATCGTGATCGAGCTGCGCCGCGACGACACGGCCGCGCGCATCCGCGAGTATTCGCCGACCGGCAAGGTGCCGTGCCTGATCGACGACCACGGCGTCGCGATCTGGGATTCGCTCGCGATCGCCGAGACGCTCGCCGAGCGCTATCCGCAGTTCCCGATGTGGCCGGCCGATCCGCTCGATCGCGTGCATGCGCGCTGCATCTCGGCCGAGATGCATTCGGGCTTCGCCGCGCTGCGCACGCAGATGGGAATGAGCGTGCGCGCGTCGATGCCGGGGCGCGGCGCGACGCCCGAGGCGCTCGCCGACGTCGCGCGCATCGACGCGCTGTGGAGCGCTTGCATCGAGGCCTCGGGCGGCCCGTTCCTGTTCGGCGAATTCGGCATCGCCGATGCGATGTATGCGCCCGTCGTGATGCGCTTCAACACGTATGCGCCGGCGCTGTCGCCGGAAGCGGCCGGGTATGCCGCGCGCGTGACGGCACTGCCGGCGGTGCAGCGCTGGATCGATGGCGCGCGCCGCGAAACCAACGTGATCGCCGAATACGAACCGACGCCATGAACATCTACGCAGTAGGCGGAGCGATCCGCGACGAATTGCTCGGCGTGCCGGTGCAGGACCGCGACTACGTGGTGGTGGGCGCGACGCCCGAGCAGATGGCCGCGCAGGGCTTCCGGCCGGTCGGCAAGGATTTCCCCGTGTTCCTGCATCCGGACACGCAGGAGGAATACGCGCTCGCGCGCACCGAGCGCAAGACGGCGGCCGGCTATCACGGCTTCCAGTTCTACTATGCGCCGGACGTGACGCTCGAAGATGACCTCGCGCGGCGTGACCTGACGATCAACGCGATGGCGCGCGAAGTGAGCCCGGAGGGCGCGCTGGTCGGCCCGGTGATCGATCCGTTCGACGGGCAGGCCGACCTGCGCGCACGCGTGTTCCGGCATGTCGGCGACGCGTTCGTCGAGGATCCGGTGCGGATCCTGCGGATCGCGCGCTTTGCCGCGCGCTTCGCCGATTTCACGGTCGCGGACGACACGCTCGCGCTGATGCGGCGCATGGTCGACGCGGGCGAAGCGGATGCGCTGGTGCCCGAGCGCGTGTGGCAGGAGATCGCGCGTGGGCTGATGGAGGCGAAACCGTCGCGGATGTTCGCGGTGCTGCGCGATTGCGGCGCGCTCGCGCGCATCCTGCCCGAGGTCGACGCGCTGTGGGGCGTGCCGCAGCGCGCCGACTACCACCCGGAAGTCGATACCGGCGTGCACGTGATGATGGTCGTCGACTATGCGGCGAAGCAGGGCTATTCGCTGCCGGTGCGTTTCGCGGCGCTCACGCACGATCTCGGCAAGGCGACGACGCCCGCCGACGTGCTGCCGCGCCATGTCGGCCACGAAGGCCGCAGCGTCGACCTCATCAAGCCGCTGTGCGAGCGGCTGCGCGTGCCGAACGATTGCCGCGATCTCGCGCTGGTGGTCGCGCGCGAGCACGGCAACCTGCATCGCGTGATGGAAATGGGCGCGGCCGCGCTGGTGCGCTTCTTCGAGCGCAGCGACGCGCTGCGCAAGCCGGCGCGCTTCGCCGAGATGCTGCAGGCGTGCGAAGCGGATGCGCGCGGCCGGCTCGGGCTCGACACGCAGCCGTATCCGCAGGCCGAGCGGCTGCGCGTGGCGCTGGTGGCGGCGCGCAGCGTCGACGCGGGCGCGATCGCGCGCGGTGTCGGCAACGATGCGATGCAGATCAAGGACGCCGTGCATCGCGCGCGGGTCGAGGCCGTCAAGCAGGCGCTGGCGATCGCGGAATAGGCGGGGGAATCGGGTTGCGAATCAGGCCGTGAATCGATTCCGCAAATCGTGCGGACCGCGCCGAGCGGTGCGCCGCCCGGCCGCCAGCCGTCATTTCTTCATGCGCTCGGCGGTGCGGCGCGCCGGCGTGGCGGCAGCCGGACGTTTGCCGGTGGCCGAGCGGGACTTCCCGGCAGCCGTCTTGGCCGCGGCGCGGGCCGGCTTGTCGGCGGGCTGCGCGGCGTCCGCGTCGCGCTCCCGCTTCGGTGCCGGTTCGCGGCGGCTCACGCGCGGCTCGCCCGGCGTCGCGCCGGCATCGCGCGCGAGCAGCCTGATTTTCATCGCGGCGGACCCCAACTCGGCGCAGTTGTCGTCGAAGAGGGGCAGCGTGCCGACCGCGATCAGCTCCGCGGGCCCGTCGCCGACGTTCGCGACGCGATGGCGCTTCCTCGCGTCGAAGTGCAGCGAATCACCGGGCGACAGCGGGTAATCCTTCTTGCCGATCGTGTAGCAGAGCTGGCCGGTCAGCACGTACACGAACTCGTCGCCGCCGTGCGCGACCCATTCCGACCGGTAGCCCTCCATCATCCGGACCTTGAGCGCGTTGATCTGGCTGCCGTCGAAGGTGGTGGACAGGCGCTCGTACCACTGCGATGCGGCGTCGACCGCGTACGGTTCGCGGCGGCCCGCGTGCGAGTCGGGCTGCGCCTGGCGCGGCTGGTCGATCAGCGTGCCGAGCGGTACGTCGAGCGCTTTCGCGACGTTGACGAGCGATGACAGCGAGATGCCGGTCAGATGGCGCTCGACCTGCGACAGGAACCCGACCGACAGGTTCGCTTCGGTCGCGACTTCCAGCAGCGTTTTCTTCGCTTCCCGGCGCAGGCGGCGAATGCGCTGGCCGATACGCATGATGTCTGAATCCATGGATCTCTTTCGTGGCAACGAGTCGGGAGGCGAGCGAGGGGGGCGGTGCAGTCGCCGGACGTTGCCGTTCCGCGAATCGCACGAAGCACGGCCGTCGGGACGACGATGCGGGCGCATTGTACCGCGCAGTCGCGCCGGTCCGCCGCCACGCCGCGCACGGCGGTGCCGCCGTCGCGCACCGCACGCATCGGCAATTTTAGCCCTACGAAAATTTTAGCTTGACCTCAATTTCACCGTGCTCTAGATTCTGTCGCACGCATCAAACAAAGTTAAGTGAGACAAAAAATTTCCCCGAAAGCCTGCCGCTGGAACGGCGCCACGGCTCGGCTGCCCGCCGGGCCGCGCGTCGTCCGCGCGCGGGCAGCGTGCCGGGTGAGGCGGGCGCCATGCCGCGTGACGCCGCCGGCCGCCGACAACAATCCATAACGGGTATCCGATGATTGATCGACTGAAATACAGCTTCTCCGGCCTTCCCCCGTACGACGCGTCCGTCGCCGACACGCAGGCCGGCCTGTCGCGCCTGCTCGACGCCGCCCGGCTCGACGCGGTCGTGGTCACGTCGCAGGACGAGTACATCACCGAATACCTGCCGCGCCGCAACAACCCGCGCTACGCGCTGTCGGGCTTCGACGGCTCGGCCGGCTGCGGCATCTTCCTGAGCGCGGCGACCGCCGAGGCGCTCGGCGTGCCGCCGTTCGTGCTGTTCGTCGACGGCCGCTATCACCTGCAGGCCGAACAGCAGTGCGACCCGGCGCGCGTGCGCATCGAGAAACTCGGGATGAACGTGACGATCTGGCAGGCGCTGGCCGACTGGCTGCTCGCGCACGCGAGCCGGCTCGCGCGGGTCGGCTACGACGCGCTGCGGATCAGCGTCGCGCAGCGCGACCGGCTGGTCGCGCAGACGCAGGCGGCGTCGCTCGACTGGACGAGCCTCGTCGAGCGCGAGATCGACCGCGCGATCGCGCTGCCGGGCTGGGTGGTCGAGCGGCCGATCTTCGAGCTGCCGGACGCGATGACCGGCGCGAGCGTCGCGCAGAACCTCGACGCGCTGAACCGGCGGCTCGCCGCACACACCGGCGCTGCGCCCGGCACGACCGCGTTCTTCACGTGCGCGTCGGACGACCTCGCGTACCTGCTGAACAGCCGCGGCTATCATATCCCGAATGCGTCGTCGCACCTGGGCTTCCTGTTCGCTATCGGCGAGCAGGTCGCGCTGTTCCTGCCGGAGGGCTGCGACCGCTGCCCGGTCGAACTGGCGTCGTATCCGGCGCTGCACGTGATCCGGCGCGACTTCGCCGAACTCGAGCGCTTCCTCGCGCGGTTCGCGGTCGAGCACGTGTGTTACGGCTTCGAGTCGGTCAACTGCGCGCTCGTCGAGTCAGTGCGCCGCGTGTGGCCGCACGCGCGGCACGCCGACTTCAACCCGGTCGAGGCGCTGCGCGCCGGCAAGACGCCGGCGGTGCTCGACCGGTTCCGCGACGCGTTCGCGCGCAGTTCGGCGGCGATCGCCGAAACGATGCGCTGGGCGAAGGCCGGCGAGCCGGGGCAGCGCCATACCGAGTACGACCTGGCCCGCACGATCAACGACGCGTACGGCGCCCGCTCGGCGGTCGCGCTGACGTTCCCGTCCATCGCGGCGAACGGCGCGAACAGCGCGTTCGCGCACTACACGGCGGCGAGCGCCGACGTCGAGCTGACCGAAGGCGAACTCGTGCTGCTCGACAGCGGCGCGTATTACGACGCCGGTTTCGCGACGGACTGCACGCGCGTCGTGCTGCGCCGCACGCGGCCGGAGACGGTCGCGCAGCCGTGGCAACGCGAGATCTACACGGTCGCGCTGAAGGCCTGCATCAAGGGGCTCGTCACGCGCTTCCCGAAGACGGCGACGGGCGGCGACGTCGATGCGGCGGTGCGCCAGGTGTGCCGCGACCACGGCTACGATTTCGGCCACGGCACCGGGCACGGCGTCGGGATCCACGTGCACGAGGGCGGCGTGCGGTTCGCGCCGGGCGCGCAGTACGGGCTGGTGCCGAACGCGGTGATTTCGGTCGAGCCAGGCATCTACGTGCCGGGCAAGGGCGGCGTGCGGATCGAGAACATCGTGATCGTGCGCGCGGACGACGACGCATCGGACACCGTTGCGTTCGAGAACATCGTCACGGTCGGCTACGACTGGGACTTGATCGACGTCGAACTGCTGAACGACGACGAGCGCGCGTACCTGCGCGACTACGAACGGCTTTGCATGGAACGCGGCACGCAGGTCACTGCGTGTCCGCTGCTGTAAGGCGGGGAAGGGGCGCGCGGCCGCAGGCGGGCCGCGCGATGCACGCGCGGCGCGTCGATGCGCCGGCGTGATCGGTCCGTCGTGAATCCGTACGTCAGAGAATCGGTACGTCAGTGAAACGGTACGTCAGAGAATCGGTGCGTCAGGGAATCGGTGCGTCGGAGAATCAGCGCATCAGCGCCGATACCCGCCCGTCGGGCCCGTACACGCCGGCCGGCGCGGGCGCCGAGCGCAGCACCGCGAGCGCGCGCTCGTTGTAGTCCATCCGGATCCGGATCAGCATCCCGTTGGTCGCATTGGCCTGGCGCGCGCGTTCGGCGGCCTGCAGCAGCAACTGCCAGCGGCCGGCGAGGCGTGCGTCGCGTTCGGCGGCCTGGTCCATCCCTTTCTTGCCGGCCGGAAAGCCGAGCGCGGACAGCTGCGTGTCGCGCGTGCGTTCGAGCTGCGCGAGCCGGTCGATCAGCGCGCTCTTCTTCTCGACGATGCCGGGCAGCATTTCAAGCGGCTCCGGCGTAGTCAGCGCCTTTTCCTCGTAGGCGAGCAGGGACGCGAACGCTTCGACCGTCGCGTGTTCGTCGTTGACCGTGGCCAGCAGCTCTTCTCTCATCGCGTCATGCTCGTCGCGCCGGCACGCGTATCCGCATGCCGGCAAACCAGGGGACCGGTCAGGGCGTGACGGGCCCCGGGCCGGCTCAGTTGCCCTGCGAGCGCTGCTGTTGCAGCAGGTCGCGGGCGGTATTCAATACGCCGTCGGCGATCTTGTTCACGTCGATCGTCAACGTGCCGTTGTTCAGCGCGTCCTTGATCGACTGGACGAGGGCCGTGTCGATGTCGGCGCTGCCGGAGGCCGACAGCGAACGCAGCTGGCCGGACAGACCCGACAGGTTCACGCTCGTGTCGCCGCCGGTCGATCCTGCGTCGGCCGCCTGCGCGGACGACGACGAAGCCGCGCCGGATTGCGCGCGGGCCGCGCCGTTGCCGGTCGACGCGAGTGGGCTCGGGTTCGGAGTGGAATCGATCTTCACGGTGGGTTTCCTGGACGGTATGACCCAGATAACGGCCGGGTCGGCCCGAACTTTAGCATCGTGAGCCCGAAATTCTCCGAATAAACAATTCTTTACAATCTTGCGGTGCGATTCGGCCCTACAGCGGAATTTCGACGGTTCCGGCATCCTTGACGATCGCCGTGACGATTTGCCCCGCGGCCATCCGGACCCGCACCGACTGTCCCGGCGCCGCATTCGCGAGCGCGCTGCCCTCGGCCGAGATCGTGAAGCCGGGCCCGGCCGCGACGACCCGTACCGTCTGGCCGGCCGACACCGACGCGGCGCTCTTCAGCATGTCCTGGCGCAGCGGCAGCCCGGCCGAGATCCGCGCCAGCGCGGTCGCGCCGACCGCCTGCGCGGGATCGGTGATCACCGCGAGCGGCAGCACCGTCAGGTCGCCTTCGCGCGCGACGAGGTCGGCCGCGGTGAGCGGCTCGCCGGGCGCGATCTGGCGCGCGGCGACGTAATAGGTGGCCTGCACGGCGACCTTCGCCTGCAGGTAGACGGTCCACGGCCGCTCGCCCGCGCAGCGCACACCGACCGTCGTGCGGCCCCACAGGCGCGCGCCGGTCGGCAGGAACGGCTCGAGCGTCGTGCACGCGGCGAGCCCGCGCGGAAACGCGGCCGCGACGGTCGCGGTCGTCTTGCCCGGCAGGCCCGCGACCTGCTGCTGCAGGAATGCGAGCGCCGTGCGCCGGATCGTGTCGGGGTCCTGCTGGCCGGGCGGTGTCGCCGGCTGGGGCGCGGCGGCTACCTGGGGCGGGTTGGCGGCAGCCGTCGGTGCGCGCGGGGCCGGCGCGGCTGAAGCGGCGCGGGCCGCGGCGAGGCGCGCGGCGATGGCCGGTCGCGCGGAAATCGATGCCGGGTCGGCCGCGCCGGCGACGACGGTCGCGACGGCGCCCGGATCGGCGGCGCGCAGGGCACCATAACCTGCGTTCGAGGCGTTCGAGGCGTTCGAGGCGTTCGAGGCGTTCGAGGCGTTCGAGGCGTTCGAGGCATTCGAGGCATTCGAGGCGTTCGAGGTGGTCGTGGCGTTCGTGCGCGCGGCGGCGTAGGCGGGGCGCGGCGTCGGCGCCGGCACGGCAGCCGGCGGCGGGACGTTCATCACGACCATCGAGCCAGCCGGCTGCGCCGCGTAGCCGGCCGCGGCCGCGCCGGTCACGCCGGCAGCACCACCCGCGCCACCTGCGCCACCCGCACCGACTGCACCGACTGCACCGACCGTCGTGGCCACACCTGTACCCGTACCCGAAGCCGTCCCCGCATTCCCGCCGAACTGACCGCCACTGGCCGCGTTCGCCTGCGCGAGCGCGGTCTCGGCCGTTTCGCCGCGGCCGGGAATCACGATCATCCCGTCGTCCGCGTGCGCGGCCGGCACCGCGAGCCACAGCGCCGCGGCGAGCGCGAACGCACGCGACCTGCGCGTGCCGCGTCCGTGGTTGCCGCGAAGTGCGCTGCCTGTCATCGCCGTGTCCTCGAAGCCGTTGATCCGATTCGCATTCTAGGGAGCCGGGCCGTCGCGCAAACGATGAATAGAGGGGGCCTTTGCCGCGTTATTCGTCCGATTGCCGGTTGCGCCCGCCGCCTACCATCGCTGTCATGGAAAAAAGCCCCTTGGGTCGCCATCCGGCGCAACGGGCGTGCAGCGCTTCATACGGAGAGACGCACACATGCTGGACAAACTCGATGCCGAATTCGCGTTCGGCCGACAGGCGCTCGACGTGCGCGCCTATCGGCAGGAACTGCTGTCGTCGAACATCGCGAACGCCGACACGCCCGGCTACCAGGCCCGCGACGCCGATTTCGCGTCGACCCTCGCGCGCTCGCTGAAGCAGGCCGGCGGCGGCCTCGCGCCGAGCAACGCCGCGCAGCTGCCGATGGCGCAGCCGGCCGGCGTGGCGAGCGGGATGACGATGGTGTCGACGGCGCCCGGCCACATGGCCGGCACCGCGAAGCTGATGCCGACCGGCGGCCCGGCCGACGACTACGGCCGCGCGCAGTACCGGATGCCGCTGCAGCCGTCGCTCGACGGCAACACGGTCGATCTCGACGTCGAGCGCGTGCAGTTCGCGAACAACGCGCTGCACTACGAAACCGGGATGACCGTGATGACCCAGCAGATCAAGGCGATGATCGCCGCGATCTCGACGAACTCGTAAGCGCAACCGAACCCGAGCACAAGCACCAGGAGCCTCCATGCCCTCGTTGATGAACATCTTCGGCGTCGCCGGTTCGGCGCTGTCCGCGCAATCGCAGCGCCTGAACGTCACCGCGTCGAACCTCGCGAACGCCGACAGCGCGACCGGCCCCGACGGCAAGCCGTACAAGGCCAAGCAGGTCGTGTTCGCGACCGACCCGATGGGCGGCGCGCGCACCGCGTCCGGCCAGGGCGTGGGCGGCGTGCGCGTGACGAAGGTCGTCGACGATCCGTCGCCGATGAAGTCGACCTACGACCCGGCGAACCCGGCCGCCGACGCGAACGGCTACGTGCAGATGCCGAACGTCGATCCGGTGCAGGAGATGGTGAACATGATCTCGGCGTCGCGCTCGTACCAGGCCAACGTCGAGACGCTGAACACCGCGAAGACGCTGATGCTCAAGACGCTGACGATCGGCACGTAAGCCGCGCGCCGAGCGACCTTCCACACCCGGGCCCAGACCCGACCGTTTCGACACAAGGCTACCCAGGATGACTTCCTCCAGCACGACGATCGGCAGCAGCGGCACCAACGTGTCGACCCTGCCGACCGACACGATGAACACCAACAACGTGTCGACGACCGGCACCTCGGCGAGCGACCTGCAGGCGACGTTCCTGAAGCTGCTCGTCACGCAGCTGCAGAACCAGGATCCGACGAGCCCGGTCGACAGCTCGCAGATGACGTCGCAGCTCGCGCAGATCAACACGGTGAGCGGCATCGCGCAGCTGAATACGTCGCTCACGTCGCTGTCGACGCAACTCGCGGCCGGCCAGCAGACGCAGGCCGCGCTGCTGATCGGCACGAACGTGCTCGCGCCGGGCAACAGCGTCGCGGTGAAGAGCGGCGCGGCATCGCCGTTCGGCGTGTCGCTCACGAGCGACGTGTCGAACCTGACGATCACTGTGAAGAACAGCGCGGGCGTCGTCGTGAACACGATCAACGCGGGCCAGCAGTCGGCCGGCACGGTGCCGTTCAACTGGACGCCGACGGATACGGCCGGCAACGCGCTGCCGGACGGCAAGTACACCGTGAGCGCGCAGTACACGGGCAGCGACGGCAAGACGTACGCGCCGACCGTGCTCGCGGCCGCGCAGGTACAGAGCGTGATCAAGCAGGCCGACGGCACGGCGGGGCTCGTGCTGTCGAACGGCACGACGGTGGGCTTGACCCAGGTCGCGTCGATTTTCCCGAACACCGCGTCGTCGTCGTCCGGCGGCACGACCACCAGCAACTGATCCAGCTTTCTCGAAAACGGAGACCGAAATGGGTTATCAACAGGGTCTGAGCGGCCTCGCCGGCGCATCGAACGCGCTCGACGTGATCGGCAACAACATCGCGAACGCGAACACGGTCGGCTTCAAGTCGAGCACCGCGCAGTTCTCCGACATGTACGCGAACTCGCTCGCGACGTCGGTCAACACGCAGATCGGGATCGGCACGACGCTCGCGTCGGTGCAGCAGCAGTTCGGCCAGGGCACGATCAACACGACGAACTCGTCGCTCGACGTCGCGATCAACGGCAACGGCTTCTTCCAGATGTCGAACAACGGCGTGACGACGTACTCGCGCGACGGCACGTTCCAGCGCGACAAGAACGGCTTCATCGTCAACTCGGCGGGCGCGAACCTGATGGGATACGCGGCCGGCAAGAACGGCGTGCTGAACACCGCGCAGACCGTGGCGCTGCAGGCGCCGACGACCAACATCGCGCCGACCCCGACGACCAAGATCACCGGCCAGTTCAACCTGAACTCGCAGGACACGGTGCCGGCCAAGACGCCGTTCGACCCGACCGACACCACGACGTACAACTATTCGACGTCGATCCAGGTGTACGACTCGCTCGGCGGCTCGCAGGCGGTCAACATGTATTTCGTGAAGTCGGCGGCCGGCTCGTGGGAAGCCTACGCGGGCGTGCAGGGCGGCACCGCGACCGACCTCGGCACGGTCACGTTCGACACGTCGGGCGCGATCCAGAGCACGACGCTGCCGGGTTCCGCGACGCCGACCGCGTCGCTCGGCCAGTTCCAGTTCACCGTGCCGACCACCGACGGCTCGGCGACGCCGCAGAACCTCACGCTCGACCTGACCGGCACCACGCAGTACGGCGGCAAGGACGGCGTGAACAACCTCGCGCAGGACGGCTACGCGAGCGGCACGCTGACGACCTTCTCGATCGGCTCGGACGGCAAGCTGACCGGCAACTATTCGAACGGCCAGACGGCGGTGCTCGGCCAGATCGCGATCGCGAACTTCAACAACCCGAACGGGCTGACCAGCCTCGGCGGCAACCAGTACGCCGAGACGGCCGCGTCGGGCGTGCCGCAGATCTCCGCGCCGGGCAGCACGAACCACGGCACGCTGCAGGGCAGCGCGCTGGAGAACTCGAACGTCGACCTGACGTCGCAGCTCGTCAACCTGATCACCGCGCAGCGCAACTACCAGGCGAACGCGCAGACGATCAAGACGCAGCAGACCGTCGACCAGACGCTCATCAACCTGTAACGCGCGGATAACCGGCAGCCATGGACCGACTGATCTACACGGCGATGACGGGCGCGTCGCAGTCGCTCGACCAGCAGGCGATCGTCGCGAACAACCTCGCGAACGCGTCGACGACGGGTTTTCGCGCGCAGCTCGCGACCTACCGCGCGGTGCCGATGAATTTCGGCGACGGCAGCAACATCGACCCGACGACGACGCGCACCTACGTGCTCGCGTCGACGCCCGGCGCGGATTACGCGCCGGGTCCGATCACGCGCACCGGCAACCCGCTCGACGTCGCCGTGCAGGGCGCCGGCTGGCTGTCGGTGCAGACCGCCGACGGCAGCGAGGCCTACACGCGCGCCGGCAACCTGCACGTCGATGAAAA
This sequence comes from Burkholderia sp. BCC1985, assembly GCF_905339915.1. Lineage (NCBI taxonomy): Bacteria > Pseudomonadati > Pseudomonadota > Betaproteobacteria > Burkholderiales > Burkholderiaceae > Burkholderia > Burkholderia sp. BCC1985. The sequence goes on along the minus strand of NZ_CAJPGY010000015.1, from coordinate 29,112 downwards.
CGGCCAGCTCGTCAACGCGAGCAACCTGCCGGTGCTCGGCAACGGCGGCCCGATCTCGGTGCCGCCGAACGCGGAAGTGACGATCGGCAAGGACGGCACGGTGTCCGCGCTGATGCCGGGCGACCCGCCGACGGCGGTCGCGATCGTCGACCAGATGAAGCTCGTGAACCCCGACCCGGCCACGCTCGCGCGCGGCAACGACGGGCTGTTCCGCACCGCGGACGGCAATCCGGCCGACGCCGACCCGACCGTGGTCGTCACGCCGAATTCGCTCGAAGGCAGCAACGTGAACCCGGTGACCGCGATGGTCGCGATGATCGACAACGCACGGGCGTTCCAGCTGCAGTCGAAGCTGATCCAGACGGCCGACCAGAACGAGCAGTCGGCGAACCAGCTGCTCAACTTCAGCTGAGCGGCCCGGCCCTCGCACCCAGGAGAAGATTCAACATGAACCGTTCGCTCTACATTGCCGCCACCGGCATGAATGCGCAGCAGGCGCAGATGGACGTGATCTCGAACAACCTCGCGAACACCAGCACGAACGGCTTCAAGGCGTCGCGCGCGGTGTTCGAGGATCTGCTGTACCAGACCATCCGCCAGCCGGGCGCGAACTCGACGCAGCAGACCGAGCTGCCGTCGGGCCTGCAGCTCGGCACCGGCGTGCAGCAGGTCGCAACCGAGCGCCTGTATACGCAGGGCGGCCTCACGCAGACCGGCAACTCGAAGGACGTCGCGATTAACGGCGCGGGCTTCTTCCAGGTGCTGATGCCGGACGGCACGAACGCGTACACGCGCGACGGATCGTTCCAGACCAACGCGCAGGGCCAGCTCGTCACGTCGAGCGGCTACCAGATCCTGCCGGCGATCACGGTGCCGCAGAACGCGCAGTCGCTGACGATCGGCAAGGACGGCGTCGTGTCGGTCACGCAGCCGGGCTCGAGCAACGCGGTGCAGATCGGCTCGCTGCAGATCGCGACCTTCATCAACCCGGCCGGCCTCGAGGCGAAGGGCGAGAACCTGTTCGCCGAGACCACGTCCTCGGGCGCGCCGAACGTGTCGCAGCCGGGCCTGAACGGCGCGGGCGTGCTCAACCAGGGCTATGTCGAGGCGTCGAACGTGAACGTCGTGCAGGAGCTCGTCAACATGATCCAGACGCAGCGTGCCTACGAGATCAACAGCAAGGCCGTGACGACGTCCGACCAGATGCTGCAGACCGTCACGCAGATGAAGAGCTAACCGGAACGTCCCGTCGTCGCCATGAAGCAGGTTCGCCTCCTCCCGTCAGCCCCCGTCCGCGCCGCGTGCGCGGTCGCGGTGGCCGCGCTCGCCGGTTGCGCGCAGATTCCGCGCGACCCGATCATCCAGCAGCCGATGACGGCGCAGCCGCCGATGCCGATGTCGATGCAGGCGCCCGGCTCGATCTACAACCCCGGCTATGCGGGGCGGCCGCTGTTCGAGGATCAGCGGCCGCGCAACGTCGGCGACATCCTGACGATCATGATCGCGGAGAACATCAACGCGACCAAGTCGTCGGGCGCGAACACGAACCGCCAGGGCAACACCGACTTCAACGTGCCGACGGCCGGCTTCCTCGGCGGGCTGTTCGCGAAGGCGAACCTGTCGGCGGCCGGCACCAACAAGTTCGCGGCCACCGGCGGCGCGAGCGCGGCGAACACGTTCAACGGCACGATCACGGTGACCGTCACCAACGTGCTGCCGAACGGCAACCTTGTGGTCAGCGGCGAGAAGCAGATGCTGATCAACCAGGGCAACGAATTCGTGCGCTTCTCGGGGGTCGTCAACCCGAACACGATCTCGGGCGCGAACTCCGTCTATTCGACGCAGGTCGCCGACGCGAAGATCGAATACTCGTCGAAGGGCTACATCAACGAAGCCGAGACGATGGGCTGGCTGCAGCGCTTCTTCCTCAACATCGCACCGTGGTGATGACGATGCAGCAGCCTCTTTTCCACCGCCTGTCGTCCCGTGCGCGTGCCGTCGCGCGGATCGCCGCCGCGTTCGTGCTGGCGACGTGCGCGCTCGGCGCGGCACCCGCGCACGCGGAGCGCCTGAAGGACCTCGCGCAGATCCAGGGCGTGCGCGACAACCCGCTGATCGGCTATGGCCTCGTCGTCGGCCTCGACGGCACGGGCGACCAGACGATGCAGACGCCGTTCACGACGCAGACGCTCGCGAACATGCTCGCGAACCTCGGCATCTCGATCAACAACGGCTCGGCCAACGGCGGGCCGTCGTCGCTGAACAACATGCAGCTGAAGAACGTCGCGGCCGTGATGGTGACCGCGACGCTGCCGCCGTTCGCGCGGCCGGGCGAGGCGCTCGACGTGACCGTGTCGTCGCTCGGCAACGCGAAGAGCCTGCGCGGCGGCACGCTGCTGCTCACGCCGCTGAAGGGCGCGGACGGGCAGGTGTACGCGCTCGCGCAGGGCAACATGGCGGTCGGCGGCGCGGGCGCGAGTGCGAACGGCAGCCGCGTGCAGGTGAACCAGCTCGCGGCCGGCCGGATCGTCGGCGGCGCGATCGTCGAGCGGGCGGTGCCGAACGCGATCGCGCAGATGAACGGCGTGCTGCAGCTGCAGCTGAACGACATGGACTACGGCACCGCGCAGCGGATCGTGTCCGCGGTCAATTCGAGCTTCGGCCCGGGCACCGCGACGGCGCTCGACGGCCGCACGATCCAGCTCGCCGCGCCGGCGGATTCCGCGCAGCAGGTCGCGTTCATGGCGCGCCTGCAGAACCTCGACGTGAGCCCGGACAAGGCCGCCGCGAAGGTGATCCTGAACGCGCGCACCGGCTCGATCGTGATGAACCAGATGGTCACGCTGCAGAGCTGCGCGGTCGCGCACGGCAACCTGTCGGTGGTCGTCAACACGCAGCCGGTGGTGTCGCAGCCGGGGCCGTTCTCGAACGGGCAGACGGTGGTCGCGCAGCAGTCGCAGATCCAGCTGAAGCAGGACAACGGCGCGCTCAAGATGGTGACGGCCGGCGCGAACCTGGCCGACGTCGTGAAGGCGCTGAACACGCTCGGCGCGACGCCGGCGGACCTGATGTCGATCCTGCAGGCGATGAAGGCGGCCGGCGCGCTGCGCGCAGACCTGGAGGTGATCTGAATGGCGGCGAATCTTCCGAACGCGAACGACCTGACGCAGCGCTTCGCCCTCGACGTGCAGGGCTTCGACGCGCTGCGCGCGCAGGCGAAGCAGTCGCCGCAGGCCGGTGCGAAGGCGGTCGCGGGCCAGTTCGACGCGATGTTCACGCAGATGATGCTCAAGAGCATGCGCGACGCGTCGCCCGACGGCGGGCTGCTCGATTCGCACACGTCGAAGATGTACACGTCGATGCTCGACCAGCAGCTCGCGCAGCAGATGTCGAAGCGCGGGATCGGCGTGGCCGACGCGCTGATGAAGCAGCTGCTGCGCAACGCGGGGCAGGGCTCGGGCAGCGACACGGCGGCCGACGCGGGCGCGGCCGGGCTCGCTGCGGCGGGCCTGGGTGCGGCCGGCTCGGGCACGTCGGGCAACGAAGGCAGCCTCGCCGCGATGAACGCGATGGCGCGGGCCTACGCGAACGCGGCGAACAACGGCGGGCTCGCCGGCTCGCGCGGCTACACGGCCGGCAGCGCGCTGACGCCGCCGCTGAAGGGCGCGAGCGGCGTGCAGGACGCCGACGCGTTCGTCGACCGGCTCGCCGGCCCGGCGCAGGCGGCGAGCGCGACCACCGGCATCCCGGCGCGCTTCATCGTCGGCCAGGCCGCGCTCGAATCGGGCTGGGGCAAGCGCGAGATCCGCGCGACCGACGGCTCGACGAGCTACAACGTGTTCGGCATCAAGGCGAACAAGGGCTGGACGGGCCGCACGGTGTCGGCGCTGACGACCGAATACGTGAACGGCACGCCGCGCCGCGTCGTCGCGAAATTCCGCGCGTACGACTCGTACGAGCACGCGATGACCGACTATGCGAACCTGCTGAAGAACAACCCGCGCTATGCGGGCGTGCTCAGCGCGAGCCGCAGCGTCGAGGGTTTCGCGCACGGAATGCAGAAGGCCGGTTACGCGACCGACCCGAATTACGCGAAGAAGCTGATCTCGATCATGCAGCAGATCGGCTGACGGGGCAGGGCCGCAACGGCCCCGCCTGCCGCCGTTTTTACAATCTTGCGAACCGTGCCCGGCATCCCGCCGCGCGCGGTTTTCAACGTTTGCGCGAAAAATACCGGCGTTTCGATCTAAACTTTCGGTGAGCACTGCCGCTAAGTGTGAGAGACCTGTAACCGGGCCATGTTCTGGCCCGGTTTTACTGCGCACCGGTCGCCCGGGCGCCCTGAAAAGAAAACCGGCTAGCCATGAATATCGAAACGTCGACCGATCCGAGCCTGGATGCGGGCCATTCCGGGCCCGACTACGCCCGCCGCAATCCGCTGGAGATCGGCGTGCAGCTGCGCAACCTCGTGAACCGGGGCGACTTCCTGACCGTCCAGTACCCGGGCGGCCAGCTCGTCACGCGCCTGCTCGAGGTCGACGTCGGCGCGCGCACGTTCACGTTCGACTGGGGCGCGCTGTCCGAGCAGAACGCCGGCATCCTCGGCGCGTCGCATTGCACCTTCGCGGCCGCGCCGGAAGGCGTGCGCGTCGAATTCACCACGAACACGCCGCGCGAGACGCGCTACGAGGGGCTGCCCGCGTTCGTCGCCGATTTCCCCGACGTGCTGATGTGCATCCAGCGCCGCGAGTATTTCCGCGTCGATGCACCGATCGTCGATCCGTTCCTGTGCCGCGGCCGGTTGCCGGACGGCGAGGGCTTCATGTTCGAGGTGCATAACCTGTCGCTCGGCGGCGTCGGCCTGCGGACCGCCGACGAGCGCGTCGAGGCGCTCGATGTCGGCACGCTGCTGCCGGGCGTCGAGCTCGAGCTGAACGGCCACGGCAAGCTGTCGCTCGACCTGCAGCTCGTGTCGCAGCGTTCGACCCAGATGCCGAACGGCTCGCGCCGCTACCAGCTCGGCTTTCGCTTCATGTCGCTGCCGGGCAGCGCGGAGAACACGCTGCAGCGCCTGATCACGCAGCTCGAGATGAAGCGCCGCTCGCTCGCGCGGGCCTGACGCATCCGTTCGCGGCCCGGTTCGGGGCCGCTTTCGCACCGGCGTCGGCAGCGTGCGCCGGGCCGCTCGCCGGACGACGCGCACGCGCGCGTCGCGCGCGCATTTTTCCCTCAATTTTTCCGATCCGCGGCCGTTATACCGGGAGTCACGCAACCCGGCGGCCGCAGCGCGGCCGGCTCATCAGGATCGCGCATGTCCAACTCACTCATGAACCTCGGTGTCAGCGGCCTCAATGCCGCGCTCTGGGGCCTCACGACGACCGGCCAGAACATCAGCAACGCCGCGACGCCCGGCTATTCGGTCGAGCGCCCGGTCTATGCCGAGGCGAGCGGTCAGTACACGGCGAGCGGCTACATGCCGCAGGGCGTGAATACCGTCACCGTGCAGCGGCAGTACAGCCAGTACCTGAGCGACCAGCTGAACAGCGCGCAGTCGCAGGGCGGCTCGCTGTCGACGTGGTATTCGCTCGTCGCGCAGCTGAACAATTACGTCGGCAGCCCGACGGCCGGCATCTCGACCGGGATCACGGGCTATTTCACCGGGCTGCAGAACGTCGCGAACAACGCGTCCGATCCGTCGGTACGGCAGACCGCGGTCAGCAACGCGCAAATCCTCGCGAACCAGCTCAACGCGGCCGGCCAGCAGTACGACGCGCTGCGCCAGAGCGTGAATACGCAGCTCACCAACACCGTGTCGCAGATCAACACGTACACCAAGCAGATCGCGCAGCTGAACCAGCAGATCTCGGCAGCGAGCAGCCAGGGGCAGCCGCCGAACCAGCTGATGGACCAGCGCGACCTCGCGGTGTCGAACCTGTCGAGCCTCGCCGGCGTGCAGGTGGTGCGCAACGACAGCGGCTACAGCGTGTTCCTCGCGGGCGGCCAGCCGCTCGTTCTTGCCGACAAGAGCTACCAGCTCGCGACCGTCACGTCGTCGTCCGATCCGAGCGAGCTGACCGTCGTGTCGCAGGGCATCGCCGGCGCGAACCCGCCGGGGCCGAACCAGGCGCTGCCCGATGCGTCGCTGTCGGGCGGCACGCTTGGCGGCCTGCTCGCGTTCCGCAGCCAGACGCTCGACCCCGCGCAGGCGCAGCTCGGCGCGCTCGCGACCAGCTTCGCCGCGCAGGTCAACGGGCAGAACGCGCTCGGCGTCGACCTGGCGGGCAATCCGGGCGGCAACCTGTTCACGGTGGCGAACCCGACCGTCTATTCGAACCAGGGCAATACCGGCAACGCGGCGCTGTCCGTCTCGTTCGCCAACGCGTCGCAGCCGACGACGAGCGACTACACGCTGTCGTATGACGGCACGAACTACACGCTGACCGACCGCGCGAGCGGGTCGGTGGTCGACCAGAAGGCGGGGCCGATGCCGGTCTCGCTCGGCGGGCTGAACTTCTCGTTCTCGTCCGGCGCGATGAATGCCGGCGACCAGTTCACCGTGCTGCCGACGCGCGGCGCGCTGACGGGCTTCGGCCTCGCGACGACGAGCGGCTCCGCGATCGCGGCCGCGTCGCCGGTCGTCACGTCGGCGTCGAGCACCAACATCGGCACCGCCAAGATCACGCTGAGCGGGGTGACCTCCGGCTATCAGGTGCCGTCGACCAAGCTGACCTACGACGCGGCGACGCAGTCGCTGTCGGGCTTCCCGGCCGGTACCACGGTGACGATCCCGGGCACGCCGCCGACGTCGGTGACGATCAGCAATCCAACTGACCCCGTGCCGTACGACCCGTCGACCGGCGCGGCGATGACGATGTCGGGCACGGCCGCCGGTGCGCTGAACGGCGTGACCGTCACGCTGTCGGGCACACCGTCGGACGGCGATTCGTTCACGATCGGGCCGTACGCGGGCGGCACGAGCGACGGCAGCAACGCGCTCGCGCTGTCGCGGCTCGTCAACGCGAAGACCCTCGGCGGCGGCACGACGACGCTCACGGGCGCCTACGCGAACTACGTGAACAACATCGGCAACGCGGCGAGCCAGCTCAAGTCGTCGAGTACCGCCCAGACGGCGCTGGTCGGCCAGATCACGTCCGCGCAGCAGTCGGTGTCGGGCGTGAACCAGAACGAGGAAGCCGCGAACCTGATGCAGTACCAGCAGCTCTACCAGGCGAACGCGAAGGTGATCCAGACGGCGGCTTCGCTGTTCCAGACCGTGCTGGGCCTGTTCAGCTGAGCGGATTCGAGAGGATAGAAACGATGCGGATTTCCACGACCCAGTTCTACCAGCTGAACGTCGGCCAGATGAACGATCAGCAGGCCCAACTCGCGCAGCTCTACCAGCAGATCTCGAGCGGCGTGAGCCTGTCGACGCCGGCCGACAACCCGTTGGGCGCGGCGCAGGCCGTGCAGCTGTCGATGACGTCGGCCACGCTGTCGCAGTACGCGGCGAACCAGAGCACGGCGCTCGCGTCGCTGCAGGCCGAGGACCAGGCGCTGCAGAGCGTCGGCAACGTACTCGGCAGCGTCCAGTCGACGATCGTGCGCGCCGGCGACGGTTCGCTCGCCGACAATAACCGCGCAGCGCTCGCGGCGCAGCTCGAGGGCTACCGCGACCAACTGGTGTCGCTCGCGAACTCGACCGACGGCGCGGGCAACTACCTGTTCGCCGGCTACCAGAATTCGACGGCGCCGTTCACGAAGGACGCCGCCGGCAGCATCAGCTATGTCGGCGATACGGGCACGCGCACCGTGCAGATCGACGATTCGCGCAGCGTGCCGCAGGGCGACTCGGGCCTCTCGGTGTTCATGTCGGTGCAGGCGCTGGGCAACTCGCCCGTCCAGGCGGCCGGCGCGGCCAACACCGGCACGGCCACCATCGGCAACGTCACGGTGACGGATCCGTCGGCTGCGACCAACGGCCATCAGTTCACGATCACCTTCGGCGGCACCGCGGCCGCGCCGACCTACACGGTGACCGACAACTCGATTTCACCCCCGACTCCCGGCCCCGCGCAGGCCTATACGTCGGGCACCGCGATCGCGCTCGGCAACGGGATGAAGGTCGCCGTGTCGGGCACGCCGTCGCCCACCGACACCTTTTCGGTCACGCCCGCGCCGCAGGCGAGCGGGGTCGACGTGTTCTCGACGCTCGATTCGATGATCACGGCGTTGAAGACGCCCGTCGCCGGCAATCCGACGGCGACCGCCGCGCTGTCGAACACGCTGAGCACGGCCGCGACGAAGATCGGCAACTCGATGCGCAACGTCACGACCGTGCTGGCGTCGGTCGGCGGCCGCGAGCAGGAGGTCAAGGCGATGCAGACCGTCAACCAGACCGCGGCGCTGCAGACGACCAGCAACCTGTCGGACCTGACGAGCGCCAACATGGTCACGACCATCAGCCAGTACCTGCAGGTGCAGAACGCGCTGAGCGGCGCGCAGAAGGCCTACGCGCAGCTGCAGAACATGTCGCTGTTCCAGTACATCAATCCGTGATCCGCGTGGCGTCCGCTGCGATGTGAGCGCCTGCTTACATCGCGCGGTGCGCCGGCCGGCCGCCGCCGACGCGGTCGCGCCGCTCCGATGCCCCCCGGCAGGCACGCCCGCCGCCCCGGCGGTTCGCGCTTGCCAGCCCCATTTCCGCTCCGTAAACTCGCGCCAGATTCCAGACCGGCGCACCGTCCCGCAGCCGGCGTACGACAGGAGCCCTTTTCCCCATGTCCGATTCCTACTTCCCGCGCTGGCGGGTGCAACCGACCGGCGCGGTCTCGCGCGTGGTCGGCCCCGACGAACGCCTCGCGTGGCCGCAGATGGTCGCGATGGGCGTGCAGCACGTCGTCGCGATGTTCGGCTCGACCGTGCTCGCACCGCTGCTGATGGGCTTCGACCCGAACCTGTGCATCTTCATGTCGGGTATCGGCACGCTGCTGTTCTTCGTGCTGGTCGGCGGCCGCGTGCCGAGCTACCTCGGCTCGAGCTTCGCGTTCATCGGCCTCGTGATCGCGGTGACGGGCTACGGCGGCAGCGGCCCGAACCCGAACATCCCGGTCGCGCTCGGCGGGATCGTCGCGTGCGGCGTCGTGTACGTCGCGCTCGGCGCGCTGGTGCAGGCCATCGGCACGCGCTGGATCGAGACGCTGATGCCGCCCGTCGTCACCGGCGCGGTGGTCGCGGTGATCGGGCTGAACCTCGCGCCGATCGCGGTCAAGGGCGTGTCGGCATCGACCTTCGACTCGGTGATGGCGCTCGTCACGGTGCTGTGCGTCGGCGGCGTCGCGGTGTTCGCGCGCGGGATGATGCAGCGCCTGCTGATCCTCGTCGGGCTGGTGATCGCCTACGTGATCTATGCGATCGCGACCAACGGGATGGGCCTCGGCAAGCCGGTCGATTTCGCGATCGTCGCGCATGCCGCGTGGTTCGGCGTGCCGAGCTTCCGCGCGCCGGTGTTCGATCCGCACGCGATGCTGATGCTCGCGCCGGTCGCGGTGATCCTGGTCGCGGAGAACCTCGGCCACATCAAGGCCGTCAGCGCGATGACGGGCACCAACCTCGACCGCTACGTCGGTCGCGCGTTCATCGGCGACGGGCTCGCGACGATCGTGTCGGGCAGCGTCGGCGGCACCGGCGTGACCACCTATGCGGAGAACATCGGCGTGATGGCCGTCACGCGGATCTATTCGACGCTCGTGTTCGCGGTCGCCGCGCTGATCGCGATCGGGCTGGGCTTCTCGCCGAAGTTCGGCGCGGTGATCCAGACGATTCCGGGCCCGGTGCTCGGCGGCGTGTCGATCGTCGTGTTCGGGCTGATCGCGGTGACGGGCGCGCGGATCTGGGTCGTCAACAAGGTCGACTTCTCCGACAACCGCAACCTGATCGTCGCGGCCGTCACGCTGGTGCTCGGCGCCGGCGACTTCTCGCTGAAGATCGGCGGCTTCGGGCTCGGAGGGATCGGCACCGCGACGTTCGGCGCGATCATCCTGTACGCGATCCTGCGCAAGGAAAAGGAGCCGGGGCCGGTGGTGTGAGCCGCGACGCCGGCGGCAATGCCCGCGCGAACGGCGCGGATGATCGTCGTAGCGCGCGTGCGCGCGCCGGGGCTGCGGATTTCGCTTACCGGATCGCGGTGTCGTGACGTCGTGTGCTGTTGCGGACCGTGTCGGCGCAGCGGATCTCGACGGTGCGAAGTCGCGCCGTCGGCATCAGCGGGTGCGCAACAGCGGCAGTGATGCAGGACAGCAGCCGTGTGACGGCCGATATGAGTTTCGACATGATTTCCCCCGACCCGCTGGATGAATGTTTGTCACCTGCATCGGGTCGTTCGCCCGTGCAGGGTTCGTCGTCTGCACGGCTGCATCAGCAAGCAACGGGCCAGCACGCGGACTTTCGCGCAAACAGGGGCTCGGCGGGGGCCGCGTGACGCCGGTGCAAGGTGGCGCACGCGAAAATGTTTCAGCGCTGAAACGCGCGGCGGTGGGCCGGTCGGCCGCATGCCAGGCCTCACGTGCGGTGGCGGGAACGACGGGGAAACGCAGGGGCGCGCGACATCGATTCCGCAGGGGAATCGCGGGCGTTGCGCGCGGATCGGTTTCATTCCTGCAACGCGGACGGGGACGTGAGGTGGCACGGCGCGTCGTTTCGATCGGGTAGCGGCGACGCGGCGCGCGTCATCCGTTCGCATTCCCCAGCGCTTCCAGCCACGCGCAGAACTGCGCGACCAGCGGATCGTCGGCCGGCGTGCCCGGCGCGATCCACCAGTAGCTGCGTGTCGCGATGCGCGGCCCGTCGAGCGGCATCACGAGACGCCCGCTCGCGAGCTCGTCGTCGATCAGCGGCAGCGGGCCGAGCGCGACGCCCAGCCCGTCGACGGCCGCCTGCAGCGCCAGGTAGAAGTGGTCGAACGACTGCCGCTTGCGCCCCTTCATCGTCACGCCGGCCGCCGCGAACCAGTCGCGCCAGCCTTCCGGTCGCGTGTCCGAATGCAGCAGCACGTGCCGCGCGAGATCGTCCGCGCGGGTGATCGGCGCGCGCTTGAGCAGCGCGGGGCTGCAGACCGGAATCACGCTTTCGTCGAGGAAGTGGCCGCTCGTGCAGTTCGGCCAGTGGCCGGGGCCGCGGCGGATCGCGACGTCGAAACCGTCGAGCGCATCGAGCGGCGCGTTCGACGTGGACAGCTTCAGCTCGACGTTCGGCACGTCGCGCTGGAACCGCGACAGGCGCGGCAGCAGCCATTTCATCGCGAAGGTCGGCAGCGCATTGATGCGCAGCACGCGCGCGGCCCCGGTGTTGCGCAACTGCTCGGTGGCGAGCGCGATGCTGTCGAACGCGGCGCGGACGGTATCCAGATAGCGGCGGCCTTCGTCGGTGAGCTTCACGCGCTTGCCGTAGCGGTGGAACACCGGCTTGCCGAGCCACGCCTCGAACCCGGCGATCTGCCGGCTGATGGCACCATGAGTCACATGCAGCTCGTCGCCGGCGGCGCTGAAGCTTTCATGTCGTGCCGCTGCTTCAAAGGCCCGAAGCGCGGAAAAGGGCGGGAGATCGCGTGCCATGCTTGTGATTCTAGATCACAAGGACGCGCCGATAAAATCGTTTTGCCGGCGTGCCGCACGGCGGTAACCTCGGGGCATCGTTTGATGAGGAGCCCCATGCAATCCGTTTCTCCGCCGCCTGCCGCGTCCCCACGTCGTGTCGGCCTCGCCGAGCTGTTCACCGGCTTCCTGTCGCTCGGCCTGATGTCGTTCGGCGGCGCGCTGCCGTTCGCGCGGCGCACGATCGTCGACGACCGCAAATGGCTCACCGCCGACGAATTCACCGATCTGCTCGGGCTGTGCCAGTTCCTGCCGGGCGGCAACGTGATCAACCTGTCGGTCGCCGTCGGCATGCGCTTTCGCGGCGTCGCGGGCGCGTTCGCCGGCATTCTCGGGCTGATCGCGGGCCCGACGCTCGTGGTCGTCGGGCTCGGTGTGCTGTATGCGAAGACGCAGGGCGATCCGCGCGTGCAGCACCTGTTCGGCGGGCTCGCCGCCGCGGCAGCGGGCCTGCTCGTCGCGATGGCCGTGAAGGTCGCGAAGCCGCTGCTGCACGCGCCGCGCACCGCGGCCGGCATCGCGGCCCTCGCATTCGCCGCGATCGCGGTGCTGCGCATCCCGCTCCTGAGCGCGATGCTGGTGCTGACGCCCGTGAGCATCTGGCTCGCGTCGCGGCGCCGCGAGACGCCGGCACCGCAGCGCGCCGCCGTGCGCGATGGAGGCCGGTCATGAACGACACGCTGATCGCGATCGCGACGATCTTCAGCCAGCTGTCGCTGCTCGCATTCGGCGGCGGCAACACGATCCTGCCGGAGATGCAGCGGCAGGTCGTCGACGTGCACCACTGGATGAGCGCGCACGCGTTCACCGCGCTGTTCGCGCTCGCGCAGGCCGCGCCGGGGCCGAACATGATGATCGTGCCGCTGGTCGGCTGGCATGTGGCCGGCTGGGCCGGGCTGCTGGTCGCATCGATCGCGAAGTTCGGGCCGTCGTCGATCGTCACGGTGCTCGCGCTGCGCGCGTGGGAGCGCTTTCGCGACCGGCCGTGGCGCCGCTACGTGCAACAGGGGCTGATGCCGGTCACGGCCGGGCTCGTCGCGGCCAGCGCGGTGCTGATCTCGGAAGCGTCGAACCGCACCGCGATCCAGTGGGGCATCACCGCCGCATGCGCGGTGCTCGCGTGGCGCACGCGTATCCATCCGCTGTGGCTGCTCGCGGCCGGCGCGCTGATCGGGCTCACCGGCATCGGCCAGTGAGCGGCGCACAACCGGCCTCCCGTGCGCGATACTGGCGCGACTCTTCACGGGAGGCTTGATGGATCTCGACGGCGCCAGCCGCAATCTCACCGTCGCCGCGCTGCTCACGCTGTCCGGCGGCTATCTCGACGCGTACACGTACGTCGGTCACGGCCACGTGTTCGCGAACACGATGACCGGCAACGTCGCGCTGCTCGGCATCAACGTGTCGGCCGGCGAATGGGCGGCCGCGCTGCATCACGTGCCGCCGCTCGGCGGTTTCGTGGTCGCGGTGTTCGTCGCGCACCTGCTCGGTCTCGCCGCGCAGCGCGGCTGGATGCGGCACACCGCGTTCGCGAGCCTGATCGTCGAGATCGCGTTTCTCGGCGTCGCCGCGAGCGGGCTCGTCGGCGCGTCGAGCGCGTGGCTGATTCCCGGGATCTCGTTCGTCGCGACGCTGCAGACGCTGTCGTTTACTCATCTCGAGGAGCTGTCGTACACGTCGGTGATGACGACCGGCAACCTGCGGCGCGCCGCGCAGAAGCTGTTCGTCGGGCTGATTCCCCGCTACGACGCGGGCGCGCTGCACGATTCGGCGCTGCTCGCGACGATCAGCTTCTGCTTCCTGGCCGGCGCGGTGGTCGGCGGCCTCGTGACGCGGCTCATGCCGGACGTCGCGCTGTGGGGCGCCGTGTTGTTGCTCGCCGGTGCGTTCGCGGAGATCGTGCGGCGGGCGCGGCGGCGCGCGGGCGGTGGGCGCGACAGTGGCGATGGGGCGGCCGGCAACGGGGGCGCCGAAGTTCGCGGCAGCAACGGCAGTAACGGCAGTAACGGCAGTAACGGCAGCAACCCCGACGGCGGAACGCCGCGGCCGGCCTGACGCGCGCAGGGCCGCCGCCATGCGGCCGGCCGGTCCGCCGCGTGACCGAATCACCGGCTCATCGCGGCACCCTCCGCCACGCTGCCCCAGCGCAAACCGGTTGCTCCGGCCGCGCCTTACAGCGCCGGCCTTCGTCCCGCCATCGCCGCAACCCGCATCCGTCGCGCGACAGGCAAGCCCGGCGCGGGAAACGTTGTTCCAGGGCGACAATCGCGCGCGACCGCGCGTTTCAATTTCTTTCAGCGTGCGCACTGGTCTTATGATTCAGCCCACATCGCGCGCGCCATGAGCGTCCGCGATCGCCACCCGGCTGCGCACGCGGCCGGCCATGAATGGAGACACCTACAAAAAGGAAAGCTCATGAAGCAGACCACCCGGCTCGCAGCCATCGCAGGGGGCGCAGTGCTGGCCTTCGCCAGCCAGTACGCAGCAGCACAAAGCTCGGTCACGCTGTGGGGCGTCGCCGACGTCAGCGTTCGCTACCTGACCAACGCGAACGCCAAGAACGACGGCCTGCTGTCGATGTCCAACGGCGCGATCACCAACAGCCGCTTCGGCATCTACGGCACGGAAGACCTCGGCAGCGGCCTGAAGGCCGTGTTCAAGCTCGAAAGCGGCGTGAACCTGCAGAACGGCGCATTCGCCGACAGCGGCCGCCTGTTCAACCGTGCGGCATACGTCGGCCTGGACAGCCCGTACGGCACGGTGACCCTCGGCCGCCAGAAGACGCCGCTGTTCGACCTGCTGTCGGACACCTACGATCCGCTGACGGTCGGCAACTACCTCGAAAATGCCTGGCTGCCGGTCGCACTCGGCGGCGGCCTGTATGCGGACAACCAGATCAAGTACACGGGCACGTTCGCGGGCCTGACCGCGAAGGCGATGTACTCGACGGGCACCAACTACGAATCGACCGGCGCGGGCGGCTTCTCGGGCCAGATCCCGGGCTCGCTCGGCAAGGGCAATGCATGGGGCGTGTCGCTGTCGTACGTGACGGGCCCGCTCAGCATCGCGGCCGGCGCGCAGCAGAACAGCGACAACTCCGCACGCAAGCAGACGATCTACCACGCGAACGTCGTGTATGCGTTCAGCAAGGCGAAGATCTATGCGGGCTACCTGCGCTCGAAGGACGACACCGGTTTCGTCGACAGCCTGCTCGCGCAGCAGTCGATCCCGGTCGCGAAGGGCACGGGCCGGATCGACGACGGTCCGTTCGCGGGCGTGAGCTGGCAGGTCAGCACGCCGCTGACGCTGACGGGCGCGTTCTACTACGACCACATGCGCAACGCGATGACCGCGAACGGCACGCTCGCGAGCGGCAACCGCTACGCGATCGTCGGCATCGCCGAATACGCGCTCAGCAAGCGCACGGAAGTCTACGGCACGGTCGACTTCAACAAGACGAACGGCGCGGCGAACGTCGAGCTGCCGGGTCGCAGCAACCAGACCGGCATCGCGATCGGCCTGCGCAATATCTTCTGACGAAAATCGTCAACGCGTGCGCCGGCCCCGGTTCGGCGCGCATCGAAGAGGCTCCAGGAAGGAGCCTCTTTTTTTTCGCCACGCGCCTTCCTGCGCGCAGACGACCATTCAGCGATTGCTCCATCGGGAACACGCCGCCCGTAAGGGTTCCGTCGGCATTCCAGAACATACTTTGACAGTGCGCGCGAAGCGATTCCGCTACGCTGCGTGCAGGGTCCGCCGCGTGCCGCAACGCACGCGCGGGCGTCGTTCCGGCGCGCGTTTCGCGTGCGGCCGGCCTGGTGCGTAACTTGTGTATCCGGTGATGACAAACACGGTCCGCCGGTTTTTTTTCGTGGGACGATGCGCTCACGATTTTTTTGAAAGGGGATGACGATGGGTATCCTGAACACCGTGGGTGAAATCGCTGGCGCAGTGGCAGCCGTCGAGGCAGCCGAGAAGGTCGATCCGGATGCGGGCCTGCTGACCAAGGCGGCGGCGGCCGTCGCCGGCTTCAAGGGCGCCGAGGCGATCGAAGGCATGCTCGAGAAGAAGGAAGAGCAGCCGCAGCAGGCAGACGACACGCAGGCGACGGACGGCAGCGACACGTCGCAGGCCTGAGCAAGGCGGCTGGTCCCGCCGCGGGTGCGCCGTTCGCGCATCCGGGCGGACCGGTGCCGCGCGGCCGGCAGGCCGGGCATGTGGTCGATCGGTGACGCATGGCACACCCGGCAGCCGGTTTGACCGGCGAGAGGCAACGTCTCTCGCCGTTTTTTATGGCGCGCGCGTCCTGCGGCGCCACGTTCCGCACGAATTCCCGAATCTTGCTATCGTGCCGTCATCCGAACTGCGATGAGGGCTTGCGATGGATTTCGACTACGACCTGTTCGTCATCGGGGCCGGCTCCGGCGGCGTGAGGCTCGCCCGGATGGCGGCGTCATACGGCGCGCGCGTCGGCATAGCGGAACAGGAGCAGATCGGCGGCACCTGCGTGCTGCGCGGCTGCATCCCGAAGAAGCTGCTCGTCTACGCATCGCACTATCCGCACGAACTCGAGGATGCGAAGGGCTTCGGCTGGACCTTCGGCGCCGGCACGCTCGACTGGTCCGCGCTGATCGCCGCGAAGGATCGCGAGATCAACCGGCTCAGCGACATCTACATCGACCTGCTGCGGCAATCCGGCGTCGCGATGCACGCAGGACGCGCGACCCTCGTCGACGCGCATACGGTCGCGATCGGCGAGCGCACGATCCGCGCGCGCCACATCGCGATCGCGACCGGCTCGCGGCCGGCGCTGCCGCACCGTCCCGGCATCGAGCATGCGATCACGTCGCGCGAGGCCCTGTCGCTCCCGGCGTGCCCCAAGCGCATCGCGGTGGTCGGCGGCGGCTATATCGCGGTCGAGTTCGCCGGCATCTTCAACGGCTTCGGCAGCCAGGTCGACCTGTTCTATCGCGGCGAGAAGATCCTGCGCGGCTTCGACGACGACGTGCGACAGTTCCTCACCGACGAAATGACGAAGCAGGGCGTCGCGATCCACGCGCGCGCGGTGATCGAATCGATCGCGCGCGCGGACGACGGCACGCTCTCCGTGCACGTCGGCGACGCGCAGCACGGGCCGTACGACGCGGTGCTCTATGCGACCGGCCGCGTGCCGAACGTCGAAGGGCTCGGCCTCGAGCGCGCCGGTGTGATGCTCGACGCGCGCGGCGCGATCGCGGTCGATGCGTATTCGGCGACGTCGGTGCCTTCGATCCATGCGCTCGGCGACGTCACGTCGCGGCCGCAGCTCACGCCGGTGGCGACGCGCGACGGCGCGCTGCTCGCGCGCACGCTGTTCGGCGGCGCGCGCGTCGCGGCCGATCACGATTACGTCCCGTCGGCCGTGTTCAGCCAGCCGGAGGTCGCGACGGTCGGCCTGACCGAGGCCGATGCGCGTCGCGTGCACGGTGAAGTCGACATCTACCGCACGTCCTTCAAGGCGCTGCGCCACACGCTGTCGGGCCGCAACGAGCGCACGCTGATGAAGCTGGTGGTCGCGCGCGACAGCCAGCGCGTGATCGGCGCGCACATGGTCGGCCGCGACGCGGGCGAGATCATCCAGGGCATCGCGATCGCGATTCGCGCGGGCGCGACGAAGGCGCAATTCGACGACACGATCGGCATTCACCCGACCGCGGCCGAGGAGTTCGTGACGATGCGGCAGAAGGCGGCCGACTGACCGCCAGCGGCGCGCCGGCTCGCGGGCCGGCGCGGGCGTCCCGCGCACGCGCCGCTGGCGTGTTGACGCACCATGGATCCGCGGCGATTTGTAAAGATCGTCAATTCTTCTAAAGAAATCCCGTCTCGATAATCAGACTTGGTATGATCGGCCAAAATCATATACGGGGCCGATCATGCGCGATCAACAGCGCAGTAACCAGAATCACGCGGTAGCCGGCGCAAGCGGGGTCGTCGATCCATGCGCCGCGCGTTCGCGTCTCGCCGCAACACGTCCGTTGCGCGCACTTTCCCTTCGCATGCCGCCATCTCCATCGCCGTCCGGGCGATGAAGTCGCGCGCGCCGATGCGCGCCCCGGCCGCTTCGATCATCGCATCGACCGCCGGTTTGTCGGCAAGCCGGCGAGCCCGTTCCGGGCAATCTTTTCACGTAAGGAGACCCGCAGTGAACAATCAGACACGACGCACCGTTCTCGTGGCGGCGGCGCTCGTCGCGGCGCTGTCTGGCTGCGCGACCGAGTCGTCGCGCACGCTCGACGTGCCGGCCGTGAGCAGCGCGCAGAAGCCGTACGCGGGCAAGCCCGTCGCGATCGCGGTCGGCAAGTTCGACAACCGCTCGAGCTACATGCGCGGCATCTTCTCGGACGGCATCGACCGCCTCGGCGGACAGGCGAAGACGATCCTCGTTACGCGCCTGCAGCAGAGCCGCCGCTTCAACGTGCTCGATCGCGAGAACCTCGACGAGATCAAGCAGGAAGCGGGCTTCATGAAGAAGGCGCAGGCGGTGAAGGGCGCGAACTACGTCGTGACCGGCGACGTGACCGAGTTCGGCCGCAAGGACGTCGGCGATCACCAGCTGTTCGGCATTCTCGGCCGCGGCAAGACGCAAGTCGCGTACGCGAAGGTCAACCTGAACATCGTCGACACGACGACGTCGGAAGTTGTCGCGTCGAGCCAGGGCGCGGGCGAGTTCAGCCTGTCGAACCGCGAAGTGATCGGCTTCGGCGGCACGGCCGGTTACGACTCGACGCTCAACGGCAAGGTGCTGGACCTCGCGATCCAGGAGGCCGTGAACCACCTCGTCGACCAGGTCGACGCCGGCACGCTGAAGGCACCGCAATAGGCGCCGTGCGCAGTACGGCGCGACGAATCATTCATCAACCAGAAGAGACAAGACCATGAAACGGGGAATCTGGCTGCCGGCGACGGCGGCCGTCATGCTGCTCGCGGGCTGCGCGGCGCCGACCACGCCGCCGCTCTATCAATGGAACGGCTATCAGCCGCAGGTGTACGAATACTTCAAGGGGCAGAAGTCCCCGCAGGAGCAGATCGACGCGCTCGAAAAGGCGCTGCAGGAGATTCGCGCGAAGGGCAAGACGCCGCCGCCGGGCTTCCATGCGCATCTCGGGATGCTCTACGCGAGCGTCGGCAGCGAACAGCAGGCCGCGCAGGAATTCCAGGCCGAGAAGGCGCTCTTTCCGGAATCCGCGTCGTTCATGGATTTCCTGATGAAGAAGAAAGCCGGCGACGCGAAGGCCGCGAAGGCCGCGAATCCGTCGGCCGCCGGCCAGACGATCGCCGGCCAGAAGAATGCCGATCCGACTCCCGCCAAACAGTGACGTGCCTGCCATGATCAAGACACTTTCATTCAAGCTGCTGTCCGTGCTGTCGATCGTCGCGCTGTTGAGCGCGTGCGCGCAGCCCGTCAAACGCCCCGACTACACGGCCTTCAAGAAGAGCCAGCCGCGCTCGATCCTCGTGCTGCCGCCGCTCAACGAGACGACCGATGTCGGCGCGACCTACGGCGTGCTGTCGCAGATGACGCAGCCGCTGGCCGAGTCGGGCTACTACGTGGTGCCGGTCGCGGTGATGGACGAGACGTTCAAGCAGAACGGCCTCACGAACGCCGCGGAAATCCAGGGCACGTCGCCGGCGAAGCTGCGCGAAATCTTCGGCGCGGACGCCGCGCTGTACGCGAAGATCACGCAATACGGCTCCGTCTACCAGGTGGTGGACAGCACGACGGTGGTCGCGGCGTCGGCGAAGCTCGTCGACCTGAAGACCGGCGACGTGCTGTGGCAGGGCGAGGGCCGTGCGACCGGCAAGGAAGTCGGCAACAACATGAGCGTCAACGCGTTCGGGGTCGTCGGCATGCTGGTGCAGGCGGCCGTCAAGCAGGTCGCGCATTCGCTGACCGACGAAGCGCACGATGTGGCCGGTTTGACCAGCAGCAGGCTGCTGTCCGCGGGGCCGCCGAACGGGCTGCTGTACGGGCCGCGTTCGCCGAAGTACGGGACCGACTGACCGGCGCGCGGACCACGGCTTCGGCGCGTCGGGCAGGCAAGGTCGCCTGCAAGCCGTGCCGAAGCCGCGAGATTCGATGAAACGGCCGCGCTTGCGCGGCCGTTTTGCGTGGCCGGTACGTCGCGTGCGTCGTGCCGTGCGCCGCCGCTCAATGCATGCCGAACGCGTCGAGCAGCCGGTACCAGCTCATCGCGAGCACCAGCGCCGGCGTGCGCAGCGTCGCGCCGCCGGGGAAGTCGCGATGCCGAATCTTGCCGAACAGGTCGAAGCGGCTCGCCTGGCCGTCGATCGCCTCGGCGATCAGCTTGCCCGCGAGCGCGGTCGTGTTCACGCCGTGCCCCGAGAAACCCTGCGCGAAATACAGCGTCGGCGCGACGCGCCCGAAGTGCGGCGCGCGGTTCATCGTGATGTCGACGAAGCCGCCCCATGCGTAGTCGACCTTCACGTCCGCGAGCTGCGGGAACGTCTTCAGCATGTCCGCGCGCATCGCGTCGGCGAGATTGCGCGGTGGCCGCGTCGAATAGCTGACCTTGCCGCCCCACACGAGCCGCGTGTCGGGCGCCGGCCGGAAATAGTCGAGCACGAAGCGGCTGTCGCAGATCGCCGCGCGCGCGGGCATCAGCGCGGCGGCGCGCGCCGCGCCGAGCGGCTCGGTCGCGATCACGTAGGTGCCGACCGGCATGATCTTCTTCGACAGCGCGGGCGCGAGCGTGCCGACGTACGTGTTGCACGCGAGCACCACGAAGCGCGCGCGCACCTGCCCCTGGCCGGTCTCGACGACGTGGCCGCCCGACACGTCGCGCACGCGCGTCACGCAGCTGTCCTCGTGGATCCGCACGCCCGCGTCGGCGGCCGCGCGCGCGAGCCCGAGCGTGTAGTTCAGCGGATGCAGGTGGCCGCTGTCGGGGTCGTACAGGCCGCCGCGATAGCGCGCCGATTGCACGTAGTCGCCGAGTTCGTCCGCTTCGACGAAATGAAAGCGGTCGTAGCCGAAGCGCTTCGCGGCCTCGTCGCGCCAGCGCTTCAGCGCATCCGCGTCGCGCTCGGTGTTCGCGGCGGTCAGGTAGCCGGGCACGAGCGCGCAGTCGATGTCGTGCTTCGCGATGCGCGACTTCACGAGCGACAGCGTTTCGAGCCCCATGTCCCAGATCCGCTTCACGTCGCCTTCCGGCATGAAGTTGCCGAACGTGTCGATGTCGCATGCAAAGCCGCCGATCAGCTGGCCGCCGTTGCGCCCGCTCGCCGCCCATCCGACCCGCGACGCCTCGAGCACGGTCACCGAATGGCCGCGCTCGGCGAGGTTGAGCGCGGCGGACAAGCCGGTGAGGCCCGCGCCGATCACGCACACGTCGGTGTCGGTCGCGCCGGCGAGCGGCGCATGGCGGGTCGTATCGTTGGCGGTCGCCGCGTAGTACGACGCGACGTGCGGCTGGTTGGCGAATGTCTGCATGATCAGGAAAACGAATGAAGTGGGCTCAGAACAGCTCGCGCACGCGGTGATACAGCATCCCGAGTTCGAGCGCGGGCTGCCGCCATGCGTCGCCGCCGGGAAAGCGCCGGTGGCGCAGCTGCGCGAACAGGTCGAACGCGCGCGTGTCGCCCGCGATCGCGCCGGCGATCGCGCGTCCGGCGATGCCGGTCAGCGCGACGCCGTGCCCGCTGAAGCCCTGGACGTAGAAGAAGTTCGGATCGAGCGCGCCGAAGTCCGGCGCGCGGTTGCGCGTGACGTCGACGAAGCCGCCCCACGCGTGGTCGACGCGCACGTCGGCGAGCTGCGGGAACACGCCGACCATGCGCTGCCGGATCGTGTCGGCGAGCGTGTCGGGCGACGCGCCCGCGGAGTTCGCACGACCGCCGAACAGCATCCGGTGGTCGGCCGACAGACGGAAGTAGTCGAGGAAGAAGTTGTTGTCGCACACGGCTTCGCGCTGCGCGATCAGCGCGTCGGCGCGCGCGCGGCCGAGCGGTTCGGTCGCGATGATGTACGACGCGATCGGCGCGATGCGCGCGGCGGTCGCGGCCGGCAGGATGCCGCCGGGGCCCGCGTTGCAGCACGACACGACGAAGCGGCAGCGCACCTCGCCCGACGGCGTGCGCACGACCGGCCGGGCGCCGCGCACGACGTCGAGCGCGGGCGTGTGCGCGTGGAGCGCGACGCCTTCGCGGCGCGCGGCCTCGGCGAGGCCGAGGCAATACTTGAGCGGATGCAGGTGGCCCGACAGCGGATCGTAGACGCCCGCCAGATAGCCCGGCGACGCGATGCGCGCGCGGATTTCGCCGGTGTCGAGCCACGACAGCGACGGATGGCCCCAGCGCGAGCGCGCGGCATCCATCCAGGCGCGCAGGTCGTCGATGCGGCGCGGCTTGGTCGCGACCGTCAGGTAGCCGCGCGTGAAGTCGCAGTCGATGCCGTGGCGCGCGATCCGCTCGGCGATCAGCGCGAGCCCGTCGAGCGACAGCGACCACGCCGCGCGTGCGCCGGCGGCGCCGAGCTGCTGCTCGATCACCTCGTCTTTCGCGAAACCCGTGATCGCCTGTCCGCCGTTGCGGCCCGATGCGCCCCAGCCGGGCCGATGCGCATCGATCACGGCGACCGACAGCCCGCGCGCACGGCAATCGAGCGCCGTCGACAGGCCCGCGAAGCCCGCGCCGATCACGCACACGTCGACGTCGATCGCATCCTCGAGCACGGGGTCGTCGGCCACGGGGCGCGTGGCGGTTGCTTCGTAGTACGAGTCGCGCGCGAGCGCGTCGGCGCGGCGGGTGAAAGACTGCGTCATCAAACCGACTCCGTCGAAGACGGCCGGCGCCGGTGCGCGACGCACCGCGATCCGGCCGGGTGAAACGATGCGGGACGCCATGCGCGCGGCACGGCGTCCCGCGCGGCCCGCATCAGAACGAATAGATGAACTGCGTCGCGAGCAGGTCGTTGGACTTGCCGTACGAACCGTCGTTGCGCAGGAACACCTTGTTGTTCGCCCAGTCGTGCCGGTATTCGACCTTCACGGTGATCTGCTGGGTCGGATAGAACAGCAGGTCGAGCGCGACGTCCTGGCGCACCGCGCCCTTGCACTCGAAGCCCAGGCCGCCGCCGGCCTTCGACTGCGCGAGGCAGTCCGCGTCGACGCCGAAGCCGTTGCTCGGATCCATCCCGTTGCCGTTCAGCGCGATGCCGCCGCCGCCGCCGCCGTTCTTCGAGTTGGCGAGCAGGTCGTAGCGCAGCGTCACGCCCATGCGGCCGACCACCGGCGCGTTGAACTTGCGGTGCGCGAGCAGCGACAGGCCGTACCACTGCGCGAGCCCGCCGTTGAACGCCGCATGCTGCTGCCGGCCGTAGTCGACTTCGGCGTTGTACTGAATGTCGGCGAGCGTGTAGGTCGCGTCGAGTTCGCCGAAGAAGAACGAACCGTACGCGCTCGGTGCCGCGCCGCCCGGGCCGTAGTGGACGTTGCCCTGGTCGTCGATCGCGCTCGCCAGCGTCTGCCGCCCGATGTTGAACGAACCGCCGATGTCGAGCGCGCTCGACCACGTGTAGTCCGCGCGCGCGGTGAAGGTCGGCACCTTGTTGCTGGTGGAGATCGGATCGCCGAGTGCGTTGGTGCCCGTCTGCGTGACCGAGCCGTACGTGCGGTACTGCTCGTTGCCGAGGAAGAACTTCCACGCCCAGGCGCCCTTCGTGTAGTTCGCGCCGATACCGACGTAGCTGCCCGGATCGGAGAAATCGTACAGCAGGTTGTGCGTGAGCGTGAGCATCTGGTTCGACTGCTGCACCTCGTAGCCGCCGAAGCTCGGGATCAGGCCGGCGACGAGTGTCGTCTCGGCGGTGATCGGTACGTTGACGACCGCGGTGTTCAGCAGGTTGTCGGTGATCGAGCCGCGCGAGTTCTGCAGCAGCGTGATGCCGTTGCCGCGGTTCGGCATCAGCGTGATCTCCGCCGACGGCGCCATCGGGCCGACGCCGAAGGTCTTCTTGATGTCGAGGTAGAGATCGCCGAACGTGCTGTTGAAGTAGTTGTACGCGTTCTCGTGGTTCGCGAACAGGAACGACGACGTGCCGGCCGCGCGGTTGTAGATGTAGGTCGGGTCGATGTAGCCGGTGACCGACAGGCCCGCGAGCGGCCCGGTGTTGGCCGCGTCCGTCAGCGAGTCGACCTTCAGCTGCTGGTTCGCGATCTGCTGCTTCATTTCACTGACTTCGTCGTTGGTCAGCGTGGCTTGAGCCTTGCCGTAGTCCGGCGACGACGGGTCGGCGGCCACGATCACCGGCTTAGCCGCGATCGTCGCGCCGGCCTGCGCGACCGGGGCGACGCCGGGCTTCGCGGCGAGCTGCGCCTGCATGGCCTTCATCTGCTTCTGCAGCGCGGCGACCTGCGCCTGCAGTGCCTTGATTTCGGCGGAGGTCGAGTCGGCCAGCGCGATGCCGGGCAACGCGCCGGCCACCAGCAGGCAGATCAGTTTCTTCTTCATTGCGGATTCTCCTTGTCGTGCGCTTGGTCAATCTGTGATCGGCCCGCGCGCCGCTTCTCGCGGCGCGCGGGTCTTGTTATCGATGAAAAGGGAAGCGGGGCGTCAGGCCGCCGCGAACGCCGCCTTCATGTCGGCCACCCGGCGCCGTTCGCGCGCGATCATCATCTGGTTCACGACGATCACGCCGATGGTCACCGCGGTGATGAACAGCGTCGCCAGTGCGTTCATTTCCGGGTTCAGCCCGAGCCGCACGCGCGAGAACACCACCAGCGGCAGCGTGGTCGAGCCCGGCCCCGACAGGAACGCCGACAGCACCAGGTCGTCGATCGACAGCGTGAACGACAGCAGCCAGCCCGACAGCAGCGCCTGCGAGATCAGCGGCAGCGTCACCACGAAGAACACCTTCAGCGGCGTCGCACCCAGGTCGAGCGCGGCTTCCTCCAGCGACTTGTTCATCTCCTTCACGCGCGACTGCACGATGATCGCCACGTACGACACGCACAGCATCACGTGGCCGATCCAGATCGTCACCATCCCGCGGCCCTTCGGCCAGCCGAACATCTGCTCCAGCGCCACGAACAGCAGCAGCAGCGAGATCCCCTGGATCACCTCCGGAATCACCAGCGGCGCGTTGATCATCCCCGTGTACAGCGTGAAGCCCTTGAAGCGGCCGAAGCGCGCGAGCACGAAGCCCGCCCACGTGCCGATCACGACCGACGCGGTGGCGGTCAGCAGGCCGATCTTCAGCGACAGCCACGCGGCGGTGAGCAGCTCGTCGTCCTGCCACAGCGCCGCGTACCACTTCAGCGAGAAGCCCGACCACACCGTCACCAGCTTCGACTCGTTGAACGAGTACACGACCAGGCTGATGATCGGGATGTACAGGAACAGGAAGCCGAAGGCGAGGACGCCCGTCGACAGCGGTTTGCTCGGCTTGATCATTTCGCTTCCTCCAGTTCCTTGACCTGGTAGTACTGGAACAGCGCCATCGGCACCAGCAACAGCAGCACCATCGCGACCGTCACCGCGGACGCCATCGGCCAGTCCATGTTGTTGAAGAATTCATCCCACATCACGCGGCCGATCATCAGCGTGTCGGCGCCGCCGAGCAGTTCCGGAATCACGTACTCGCCGACTGCCGGGATGAACACCAGCAGGCTGCCGGCGATGATCCCGTTCTTCGACAGCGGCAGCGTGATGCGCGTGAACGCGACCCACGGCTTCGCGCCGAGGTCGTAGGCGGCCTCGAGCAGCGTGAGGTCCATCTTCACGAGGTGCGCGTAGAGCGGCATCACCATGAACGGCAGGTACGAATAGACCATCCCGATGTAGACGCCCGCGTCGCTGTGATAGAGGCGCAGCGGCGTGTGGATGATGCCGAGCGCGATCAGCGTGTGGTTCAGGAGGCCGTCATCCTTCAGGATCCCGATCCATGCGTACACGCGGATCAGGAACGACGTCCAGAACGGCAGCATCACGGCCATCATCAGCACGTTGCGCCGGCCCGGCTCCGAGCGTGCGATGTAGTACGCCATCGGGAATCCGATCAGCAGGCACAGCAGCGTCGACACGGCGGCCATCTTCAGCGAGCTGAGATAGGTCGCGATGTACAGGTCGTCCTGCAGCAGGAACGCGTAGTGCGACAGCTGCAGCGCGAAGTGCACGACGCCGTCCTTGATCTCGACGAGCGACGTGTACGGCGGGATCCCCATCACCTGGTCGGCGAAGCTGATCTTGAACACCAGCACGAACGGCAGCGCGAAGAAGATCACGAGCCACAGGAACGGCACGCCGATCGCGACGCCGCGGCCGGACGGCAGGAAGCGCGACAGCGCGGCGAACCGGCTGCGGCGCTTCGAAGCCTGTGTCGTTGCGGCGGCACCGGTCGAAACCGGCGCGGACGGAGTGGAGGCGGAAGTTCTCATCATGTCGTCCTCACTGCGTCAGCACGACGCCGCTGGCCGGCGACCACGACACGAACACGTCGTCGTTCCACGCCGGCGCGCTGTCGTGCATCAGGTGCGAGCTCGACAGGTTCGACACGACCGTCTTGCCGCTCGGCAAACGCACGTGATACAGCGAGTAGGCGCCCATGTACGCGATGTCGGTCACCACGCCGCGCGCCCAGTTGTGATGCGAGCCCGGCTTCTCGCGCGATACGTGCACGCGCTCCGGCCGCACGGAAATACCGACCGGCATCCCGAGCGGGCCGGTCACGCCGTGGCTCACGTACATGCGTGCCTCGAGGTCGTCGCTTTCGACGAAGATGTGATCGGGTTCGTCCTCGACCACGCGGCCTTCGAACAGGTTCGTCGAGCCGATGAACTCGGCCGAGAAGCGGCTGTTCGGGTATTCGTACACTTCGCCCGGCGTGCCGATCTGCACGATCTTGCCTTCGCTCATCACCGCGAGGCGGCTCGCCATCGTCATCGCCTCTTCCTGGTCGTGCGTGACCATCACGCAGGTCACGTCGACCTTCTCGATGATGTTCACCAGTTCGAGCTGGGTCTTCTGGCGGATCTTCTTGTCGAGCGCGGACATCGGCTCGTCGAGCAGCAGCAGCTTCGGGCGCTTCACCAGCGAGCGCGCGAGCGCGACGCGCTGCTGCTGGCCGCCGGACAGCTGGTGCGGCTTGCGCTTCGCGTACTTGCTCATCTGCACCAGCGCGAGCGCGTCGGCCACGCGTTCCTTGATCTCGTTTTTCGGCGTGCCTTCCTGCTTCAGCCCGAACGCGACGTTCGATTCGACCGACATGTGCGGGAACAGCGCATACGACTGGAACATCATGTTGACCGGGCGGCGGTACGGCGGCAGCGACGCGAGGTCCTCGCCGTCGACGAAGATCTTGCCGGAGGTCGCCGTCTCGAGCCCGGCGAGCATGCGCAACAGCGTCGACTTGCCGCAGCCGGAGCTGCCGAGCAGCGCGAACAGCTCGTTCTTCGCGATCGTCAGGTTCACGTTGTCGACGGCCGTGCTGTCGCCGAACTTCTTCACGACGTTTTCGATGCGCACGAACGCATCGTTCTTCGTGCGGGCCGCGGCGGCCGGTTGGGTGTGGCGTGCGGCAGCGGAAGAGGGTATCGATTGCATGGGAGTCACCATTCGTTCTTCACGGATTGCAGGCGTGAGCGTCCCGCGCGAGGCGTACAACGCGACTCGCGGACAACGGCTCGTGCCGGATGGAACAGCGCGCGGTGCGCGCGGGCGGACGAAGCGTCCGCGGATCTCTGGCGGGCAGGCGTTCAGCCGATGCCTGCGCCGCCGTGATGGTTCGTGATCAGTGGCCCGTCTTCAGCTGCGCCCACAGACGGTTCTCGAGGCGCAGGATGTCGGCCGGCATCGGCTTCATCAGCACCATCTTCTTCAGCACGTCCTCGGGCGGATAGACGGTCGGATCCTGCGCGACGGCCGGCGTGACGAACGGGTGCGCTGCCTTGTTCGCGGTCGGGTAGAACACCGTGTTGGTGATCGCCGCGTTGACCTTCGGGTCGGACACGTAGTTGATCCACTTCAGCGCGGCCTCGGGGTGCGGTGCATCCTTCGGGATCACCATCACGTCGAACCACAGCAGGCCGCCTTCCTTCGGGTTCGAGAACTTGATGTCGTACGGGCGCTTCGCCTCCGACGAGCGGCGGTGCGCGATGCCGACGTCGCCCGACCAGCCGAGCACGACGCACACGTCGTTGTTCGCGAGGTCGTTGATGTAGCCGGACGAGTTGAACTGGGTGATGTACGGGCGGACTTTCTTCAGGACTTCGAACGCAGCCTGGTAGTCGCCGGGGTTCTTGCTGTTCGGATCCTTGCCCATGTACTGCAGCGTGGCCGCGAACACGTCGACGGCCTGATCGAGGAACGACACGCCGCAGCTCTTCAGCTTTTCCATGTTGGCCGGGTCGAACACCAGCGCCCAGCTGTCGACGGGCGCCTTGTCGCCGAGCGCCTTCTTCACCGCCTGCGCGTTGTAGCCGATGCCGTCGGTGCCGTAGGCCCAGGGAACGCCGTACTGGTTGCCCGGATCGGCGTCCGAGATCATCTTCATCAGCAGCGGGTCGAGGTTCGCGAGGTTCGGGATCTTCGACTTGTCGAGCTTCTGGTACACGCCGGCCTGGATCTGCTTGGCCATGTAGTTCGAGGTCGGCACGACGATGTCGTAGCCCGAGCTGCCCGCCAGCAGCTTCGCCTGCAGCGTGTCGTCGCTGTCGTAGTTGTCGTACTTGACGTGGATGCCCGTCTGCTTCTGGAAGTTCGGGATCGTGTCGGGTGCGATGTAGTCGGACCAGTTGTAGACGTTCAGCTCGTCGGCATGCGCCGACGGGCTGGCGACCGACGTGAACGCGGCCACCGCGGCAAGGGCCGCGATGGAACAGGCTTGGCGAAGAAAGCAGGCACGCATGGTGGAATTCCCCTGGGTTATGGCGGCGCGCGGCACCCGCCGCACGCCTGTAGGCAAAGTCGTTACGAAAGGCCCAGTTGCTGGGCGGTCGCATCGACGGCCTTCTTCGCCTTCGATACGAGTTCATCGATTTCCTGACGCGAAATCACGAGCGGCGGCGACAGCAGCATCCGGTCGCCGGTCGCGCGCATGATCAGGTTGCCGTTGAAGCAGAAGTCGCGGCAGATCGTGCCGACCTCGCCGCCGTTCGCGAAGCGGCGGCGTTCGGCCGGCGACTCGGCGAGCTGCAGGCTCGCGACCATCCCGTGGCCGTGCACTTCGCCGACGATCGGGTGACGCGCGAAGGTTTCGCGCATCAGCGCCTGGAAGTACGGGCCCGTGTCGTGCTTCACGCGCTCGACGATCCCTTCGTCGCGCAGCAGTTTGAGGTTCGCGACCGCCACCGCCGCCGCGACCGGGTGCCCCGAGTACGTGAGGCCGTGATTGAATTCGCCGTTGTCGATGATCGGGCGCGCGACGCGTTCGTGGATGCCCACCGCGCCCATCGGCACGTAACCCGAGGTG